>NZ_JBFULZ010000310.1:0-2713 GCF_054049635.1 Cellulomonas sp. P5_C6
CAGCCAGGCAGCGCTCGGCCTGGTTCAGCGCGAACACGATCGACCGGGGGAACAGCTGGTCCGTGAGCAGGAACCCGGCGGCCCGCTCGTCGGACGCGGCCCCGCGGTACATCCGCAGGAACGCCTCGTGCGCACCGCAGGAGCGCAGCAGGGTGGTCCAGCTGGGGCCTGCCGAGCCGGCGAGCGCCCGCGTGGTCAGCAGCCGCGCGGTCATGTCGGCGCGCTCGATCGACCGGCCGAGCACCATGAAGTTCCACGTGTCGTCGCGGGACGTCGCGGAGTCGGTGATGCCCGACACCACCGCGGCCCGTTCGCGCACCCACGTGAAGTAGTCGTGCGGCCGGGCGGGACGCATGTGCGACGGCAGCTGGTTCCAGGTCGCGTTGAGGCTCTCCCACAGCTCGGTGGAGATGGTCTCGCGCGCCCGGCGGGCGTTCTCCCGGGCCGACACCAGGGACCCGGCGATGGACGACGGCGCGAACCGGTCGTACGCGAGCATGTCCAGCACGTACTCCCGGCCGACCTCCACGTGCACCGGCGGGGCCGAGCGGTCCATCACCGACAGCAGGGACCGGCAGGCCAGGTCCTCCTCGGCCCAGGGGTCCTCGAGCAGGATCTGCACGTGCACGTCGAGCAGGCGGGCGGTGTCGTCCGCGCGCTCGACGTAGCGACCGATCCAGAACAGCGACTCCGCGATGCGGCTCAGCACGGGGCACCTCCGGCGGGGATCGAGCGACCCTGTTGCTGCTGTTGCTGCATCACCTGGGCGCGGACGTCGTTGGGGTTGGACTCGATCGGCACCGCCGAGTCCTGCGGGACGGCCTGCGGGCTGTCGGACTCGTGGCGCACCGCCCGGCGCGGCACCGCACCGCCGAGCACCCACGTGTCCTTCGACCCGCCGCCCTGCGACGAGTTGACGACGAGCTCGCCCTCGGGGAGCGCCACCCGGGTCAGGCCGCCCGGGAGCACGAACACCGACTCGCCGTCGTTCACCGCGAACGGTCGCAGGTCGGTGTGCCGGGGCCGCAGCGAGTCGTCGATGAGCGTCGGGATGGTGGAGAGCTGCACCACCGGCTGCGCGATCCAGCCGCGGGGGTCGTCGCGCAGCCGCACCTTGAGCTGCGCGAGCTCGGCCGTGGACGCCTTCGGCCCGACGACGAGCCCCTTGCCGCCCGAGCCGTCCACCGGCTTCACGACGAGCTCGTCGAGCCGGTCCAGCACCTCCTCGAGCGCCTCGGGCTCCTCGAGCCGCCACGTGTCGACGTTGCGCAGGATCGGCTGCTCGCTCAGGTAGTACCGGATGAGGTCGGGCACGTACGTGTAGACGAGCTTGTCGTCGGCGACCCCGTTGCCCACCGCGTTCGCGATCGTCACGGTGCCGTTGCGCGCGCAGGTCATGAGGCCCGGGCTGCCGAGGTAGGAGTCGTTGCGGAAGACCACCGGGTCCAGGTAGTCGTCGTCCACGCGGCGGTAGATGACGTCGACCCGGCGCCGGCCCTGCGTCGTGCGCATCCACACCCGGCCGCCCGAGCAGAACAGGTCGCGCCCCTCGACCAGCTCGACGCCCATCATCCGGGCCAGCAGCGAGTGCTCGTAGTAGGCGCTGTTGAAGACGCCCGGCGTAAGCACGACCACCGTCGGCTCGTCGACCCCGGACGGGGCCGCGGCCGTGAGCGCGGCGAGCAGGCGGCGCGGGTAGTCGGCCACGGGCCGGATCCGCAGCGCCGCGAACAGCTCCGGGAACGTCTGCGCCATCGCCCGGCGGTTCGACAGCACGTAGCTCACGCCGCTGGGCACGCGCACGTTGTCCTCGAGCACCCGCCAGCCGTCGAGGTCGTCGCGGATCAGGTCGATGCCCGACACGTGCACGCGGACGCCGTTGGGCGGGTTGATGCCCCGCGCGGCGCGCAGGAAGTTCGTCGACGACAGCACGACGCTGCGCGGGATCACGCCGTCGGCGATGGCGCGCTGCGGACCGTAGATGTCCGCCAGGAAGGCCTCGAGGGCCCGCACCCGCTGGGCGACGCCCGGCGCGACCTGCTCCCACTCGTCCCCGGCCAGCACGCGGGGCACCACGTCGAGCGGGAAGGGCCGCTCCTCGCCGGCGAAGTCGAACGTCACCCCCTGGGCGAGGTACGACCGGGCGAGCGTCTCCGCCCGGGCCCTCAGCTCACCGGCGCTCAGCTGGGCGAGAGCACGGTGCAGGCCCTTGTAGGCCGCGCGCGAGCCGCCACCGTCGGGATCGATCATCTCGTCCCACGCCGGTCCGGTCGGGTAGTCGTCGAACAGGTCCGCCATGATCCGGACAGTATCTGCCCGGTGATAACGCCGCGTTACGTGGAGCGGCTCCGCGGTGCTGATCAGCCGTCCGGCCCTCGACCTGCGGACCGGTGCCCGGGCGCGCTCCCGGGTACGGTCTGCGCGTGACCACCTCGGCCTGGGCCCGCCTGCGTTCCACGGTCCGCGCCGCCTTCGCGCGACTGTCCGGTTCCCGCCCCCCGACGCCCACCCGCGAGACCCTCCCGGACCACCGCGGCCGGGTCCGCATCGAGTACAGCCCCCGCCTCGACGGCGACGCCGACCCCGGGGAGATCGTCTGGGCCTGGGTCCCCTTCGAGGACGACCCGAGCCAGGGCAAGGACCGGCCCGTCCTCGTGATCGCGCGCGACGGCGCCAACGTCCTCGGGCTCATGMTCACCAGCAAGGACCACAG
>NZ_JBFULZ010000311.1:0-2699 GCF_054049635.1 Cellulomonas sp. P5_C6
CCCTTGTCCTTCTCCGCCATGGACTTCTGCATGCGTGCGATCACAGTCAGCTCCTGAGTGTGCTCGAGGGGTCAATTGTCTGAATCAGTCCGGCGGAGCCGGTTCGGTCGTGCATCACGTGTATCGACCCTGTTCGGAGCGTTCTTGACGACGTTCGGGAACCTTTTTCGACCAGTCACCCGGACGGCGCAACGAAGGCACGGCAGCCGCGCTGCCGTGCCTTCGTAGAGGTATTTCCTGGTATCAGGAGATGAGGTTGAAGATGCCGAAGATGGGCATGTACATGGCGATGACCATGGCGCCGATGATCGCGCCGATGACCACGATCATGAGGGGCTCGATGAGGCTGGTGAGCTGCTCGGTGGTCGCCTCGACCTCGGCGTCGTAGAAGTCGGCGATCTTGCCCAGCATGGTGTCCAGGGCACCGGTGTCCTCACCGACGGCCATCATCTGCACGACCATCGGCGGGAAGACGTCGTGCTGGGACAGCGGCCCGGACAGCGACTCGCCGCGACGCACGGACTCCTGCACCGCCTTGGCGGCCTTCTCGATCACCAGGTTGCCGCTGGTCTCGCCGACGATGTCGAGCGCCTGCAGGATGGGCACGCCGGCGTGGATCATCGTGCCGAAGTTCCGGGTGAACCGGGACACCGCGATCTTGCGGAACAGGTTGCCGAAGACCGGCAGCTTGAGCTTGAGCGGGTCCAGCCGCATGCGGACCGACTTGTCGTTCTTGTGCTTGCGCCACCAGAACGAGAACCCGATGAGCACCACGACCGTCGGGATGATGGTCACCTTGAGGATGGCCGAGAGGGTCATGAGGATCCGGGTGGGCAGCGGCAGGGTGCCGCCCAGGCTCGCGAACATGCCGGCGAACACCGGGACGATGAAGAGCAGCATGCCCGCGACGGCCAGGATGGCGACGATGAAGACGACCACCGGGTAGGTCATGGCCGACTTGATGGTGCTGCGCAGCTTGACCTCCGACTCGAAGTTGTCCGCGACGCTGACCAGCACCTGGTCGAGGAAGCCACCGACCTCGCCGGCCTTGACCATGTTGATCATCAGCGGCGGGAACGTCTCGGGGTGCTTCTGCAGCGCGACCGAGAACGCCGTGCCGACCTCGACGTCGTTGCGCACCTGGGCGACGACCTTGGCCAACGGCTTCGACTCGGTCTGGTCGGCCAGGATGCTCAGCGCCCGTAGGAGGGACAGGCCCGAGTCGATCATGGTCGCGAGCTGGCGGGCCATGATCGCGAGGTCCTTGAGCGAGACCTTGTTGTTGCCGAACCCAGGGATGTTGATCTCGGCGTTGAGGCCGCCGGTGCCCACCTCGGAGATCGAGACGGCCGCGAGGCCCATCTCGCGGAGGCGGTTGGCCACCGCGGCCTGGTTGTTGGCCTCCACGCGGCCCTTGACCAGCTTGCCGGACTTGTCGCGGACCGCGTACTCGAAGGTCTTCTGCGCGGTAGCCATCAGAAGGCCTGGTTCCCGTAGGAGGTGCCGCCCATGGAGACTGCGTCACCCATGCCCGCGGCACCCTGCGACCCGCCGGAGAACCGTCCGGTGAGGCGGTTGAAGTCCTCGACGTGGTGGCACTTCTCGAGGCCCATCTCGTACGAGATCTTGCCGACCTTCACCAGGTCGGCGAGGTGCTGGTCCATCGTGTGCATCCCCTGCTTCGCGCCGGCCTGCATGGCGGAGTAGATCTGGTGCGTCTTGCCCTCACGGATGAGGTTGCGGATGGCGGGGGTGGCGACGAGCACCTCGGTGGCGACGGCACGGCCGGGGGCGTCCGAGCGCTTGGCCAGCGTCTGGCAGACCACGCCCTGGATCGCGCCGGCCAGCTGCGTGCGCACCTGCGCCTGCTGGTGGGCCGGGAAGACGTCGATCACGCGGTCGATGGTCTGGGCCGCGTCCTGCGTGTGCAGGGTCGCGAAGACCAGGTGACCGGTCTCGGCGGCCGTGAGGGCCACGGAGATCGTCTCGAGGTCACGCATCTCACCGACGAGGATGATGTCCGGGTCCTGGCGCAGCACGTGCTTGAGCGCGTTGGCGAACGAGTGGGTGTCCTGGCCGACCTCGCGCTGGTTCACCACGCACTTCTTGTGCCGGTGCAGGAACTCGATCGGGTCCTCGACGGTCATGATGTGGTCCTGGCGCGTCCGGTTGGCCAGGTCGACGATCGACGCCAGCGTCGTGGACTTGCCGGAACCGGTCGGGCCGGTGACCAGCACGAGACCGCGGGGCAGGCCGGCGAAGGTGCCGACGATCGCCGGCACGCCGAGCTCCTCGAGCGGCTTGATCTCGTACGGGATCACGCGGAAGGCCGCGCCGATCGACTCGCGCTGCTGGTAGATGTTCACGCGGAACCGGGCCAGGCCGCGGACCGCGTAGGAGAGGTCGAGCTCGAGGTTCGTCTCGAACTTCTCGCGCTGCTTCTGCGTGAGGAACGCGTACAGCGACCGGCGCAGCCCGTCCGGGGTGACCTGGCCGAAGCCCTCGAGCGCGGACAGCGAGCCGTTGATGCGGACCATCGGGGTGGTCCCGGTGGTCAGGTGCACGTCGGACGCGCCGACGCGGACCATCTCGGTGAGGATCGCGTCGATCGGGAGGTCGCCCTCCTGCTTGTCCTCCCCCATGCCCCGTCGCGGGCCCCGCTCCCGGCCGGGGGCCGGCGCTGCGGCGCGCTGCGTGGG
>NZ_JBFULZ010000312.1:0-2658 GCF_054049635.1 Cellulomonas sp. P5_C6
GCTCAGAGCGTGCGCGCCGGTACACATTGGGCGCCCACGAATTGTTGAACGCGCCGACAAGGACCACGCCCAGCGTTCCGATGAGGAGCGCGAGCTGCAGTTGCCCTGCTATCTCAACCCCCGCTCGGTGGCCCGCAATGAGCACAAGGACACCGACGACCGCCCCGGCAGCGAGTTGATGAGGCACCGTAGGTAGCCCGATGCGCAGTGACCGAGCGACGCCCGAGCGCGCAAACGACGGTCGCTCGATCGACGTCACCACGATGACGGCCACCGCAGCCACCAGGACCTGGACCAGCGAGAGGCCCTGCAGATAGTGCTCGCCCGTGGGCCCGGAGAGTCCCGCGTGGACGAGCCCAGCAATCGGAGGCAGCACAGCGTTTGCGATGGCGAGAAGGACGAAGGTCGTGACGCGGGCCAGGGCTCGGAGCTGTGCCTGGCACATCGTCAAAGCGGCGAGGGCCCCGCCCGAAACGAGGGCCGGACCTGCGACTCCAGGCGGCACGCTGAAGATGGAAGCACCCGAGACCTGGAGAGCTGAGCCCGAAAGAACGACCGCCAGTGCCACGCCTCCGACTCCGACGAGCATGGTGCCGGCGGCTTGTCTGGTTCCCGCCGACTCCATCAGCGCGTCCCGTGTGATGGCTGCGGGGAGGCCGAGCGCGAACAGGATCGCCGCGATCTGGTACACCGCGATTCCTGTCGCGACGTGGCCGTACTCGACTCCGCCAAGAACTCTCGTCACGGCTGGGGTCACTAGCACAGCGCTGGCCATCGGCGCGACGACGGCCAGGGTGTAGAGCACTCCGTCGCGGACCATGCGCTCGGAGCGGACGGCGTTGCTCACCACAGGAACGAGTCCCAGCCTTGAGGGCGGCGCGCGCTCGTACCTCCGGTCACTGCCCCCGATGTCCCGCCTTGGGCACGAGCGCCGCCTTGCTCGCTCATACCGCGCCCTCGGCGGCGAGGACAGCCTTCACCGTACGCGCCAAGATCAAGAGGTCCCCGAAGAGCGTCCAGTTCTCGACGTAGCTGACGTCCATGCGAATGCCCTCCTCGGCCGAAAGGTCGCTCCGACCGGAAACCTGCCAGAGCCCGGTCACGCCCGGCTTGACAAGCAGGCGTCGGTGAGCCGCGCGATCGTAGAGCGCCACCTCGGCGTCGATCTGCGGACGTGGGCCAACCAGGCTCATGTCGCCTCGTAGCACGTTGAACAGCTGCGGGAGCTCATCGAGGGAGAACCGGCGCAGAATCCGCCCCACYGATGTGACGCGTGGGTCGTTTCGTGGCTTGTAGAACAACTGGACGTCGTCGACGCCTTCGAGGGCAAGAACTTCGGCCAGCCGGTCATGGGCGCCGTTCACCATCGACCGGAACTTGATCATGCGGAACCGACGTTGATCCTTGCCGATCCGCTCTTGGGTGTAGAAGACAGGCCCGCGGCTCGTTGTGGCAACGAGGATCGCGATCAACAGGAGCAGCGGGCTGAGGATCACGGTGATCAGTGCTGCCGTCACCCAGTCGAACGCGGACTTGGCGGCGTAGCGCACACCAGTGAATCGGGGCTCGTCCACGTACATCAACGGCAGTCCACTGACGGGCTGCATCAGCACACGGGGTCCAGCCACGTCAACGAGAGTGAGCGTGACTGCGAGGTCGATCCCCTTGCCCTCGAGATCCCAGCCAAGCCGGCGAACCGCCTCGGCCGTGATCGCATCAGAGCCGGACACTGCGACAGCAGAGGCACCGATCTCCTCAGCAATTGCCGCAGAACGTTCGAACGACCCGAGGACGGGGACATCGCGTACGGTCTCGCCGATCGTGACCTCCCCCGTCGGAACACAGACCCCCACGACCGAGTAGCCCGCCCGCGGGTTCCGGTGCAGCTCGTCGATCAGCCTGGCGGCGCTGTGCCGATGTCCAATGACCAACACGCTCGCCTGGTACCCGCCGGCTTCTCGACGCCGGTGCAGCCATTGCCGCCAGCAGAAGCGACTGAGCAGAAGTAGAACGAGTCCCAGCGGTGCGGCAAAGCCCAGGTACCCGCGTCCGATCTCCATGCGAAGGAGGTAAGCAACGACGGCGACAGCCGCGAAGAGGCGCCAGGTCACGCCGAACACGCGTGAGTATTCGGTCGGGCCAGTCCCGACCACACGGCGGTCTCGAGTCCTGCCTGCCGCCAACGCGCCGAGCCAGGCGGCCGCGAGGACGACCGACACGGACAGATACGTCGGCGAAAACTCGCCCGAGACGGTTGTCAGGCCCCTGACGTCGAACCGCACCACGTAGGCGACACCGACCGCGATAGAGACCGCAATTGCGTCGGTGGCAGTGATCCGCAGCGCATAGTTTCGCGCCCAGGGGCTCGCCGCTGCATCGACCACATGCGCGGGATCGCGGAGACCAGGCGTCGCCCTCGCCCGGTCGCGCGTGTCTTGATCGGTCATGCCGTGCCCCCGATGTCCGGCAAACCGTCGTCAGGCGCTGCCAAGAAGTATTTCGGCCATGCTACCCCGCCCGTCGTCGCGCCCATTCATCACAAAGCACTCTTAGGCGACGTATTGTCACGTCAGCCCTCGATTCGCCCCCGCAGATCCGCTTGGCTGCGCCGTGAGACACTCGTCTGGGCGCGCTACAGCCGCGCAGGGAGCAGGAGTG
>NZ_JBFULZ010000313.1:0-2588 GCF_054049635.1 Cellulomonas sp. P5_C6
CCCGCCGACGAGGCCGCCACGGCCGGCTCGCGGGCCGACGCGTGGCGCCGGGCCTGGGGCCTGCCCCCCACGGAGGGCGACGCCCCGACCGAGCCGGACACCGACGAGACCACGGAGGAGGGTCGATGACGCGCACCACCTGGTCCCGCCGGGTCGTCGCGGCCCTCGGCAGCGTGCTGCTGCTCGGACTCGCGGCGTGCGGCAACCCGCTCCCGGAGGCCCAGCCCGAGCCGGTCCCGGCCGTCCCGCCGGCCGCCACGACCGTCGTGCAGTCCCAGGACGTGCTGACCGACCTCGGCGCCGTGCTGGCCGCGGCCGACGCCGCGCTCGACCCGGCCCAGCTCCCGCCGCGGATGTTCGGGCCGGCGCTGGCCGTGCGCTCGGCGGAGTACGTCCGCGCCAACGCGACCGCGGGCGCGAAGGCCCCGACCGCGCTCCCCACCGACGCGCAGGCGCTGATCGTGCCGCAGACCGACCAGTGGCCGCGGACCCAGCTGGTCGTCACCAAGCAGCCTGACGACCTGCAGGCGCCGCGCATCCTCGTCATGCAGCAGGCCGCGCCGCGCGACCCGTACAAGCTGTGGGGCTGGGGCCGGATGGGCGCGGGCGTCCAGATGCCCCCCACCGCCTCGCCCGAGACCGGCAGCCCGGTGCTGGCGCCGGACGCCACCGGCCTGGTGGTGACCCCGACCGAGGCGCTCCAGCGGTACGCCGACGTGCTGGCCAACGGAGACGCCTCGGCCTTCGCCGCGACGTTCGCCCCGGACACGTTCCGGTCGAGCATCGAGGCGGCCCGCGCGGCGACGGCGGCGGGCGTCCAGGCGGCCGGGACGGCCAGCGAGACCTACACGCCCGAGGCCGCGCCGGTCGTCAGCCTCGGCACGGTCGACGGCGGTGCGATCGTCGTCGGCCAGCTCACCACGGTGTCGACGGTGACGCTGACGGTCGCGGGTGGGACGATCCCCATCTCCGACCCCTTCTATGCGGCGCTCACCGGCAAGCAGAGCGCCGGCAGCAACTTCGTCCGGACGTTCACCGACGTGCTGGTCATGTACGTGCCCCCGGCAGGCAGCGGAGCACCCGTGCAGCTGCTCGCCGCCGAGCACGCCGTCACGTCGGCGACGGCCGAGTGACCGACCGATAGCCCGACCGACCACCCACCGACGCAGGCCTCGAAGGAAGATCGACGCATGTCCCAGCCCACCGGACCCCGCCCCCGCCTCGACGTCCGCGGCGCGGTCGACCTCTCGACGCTGAACCGCCCCGCGACCCCGGCCCCGGGCAGCCCCGGCGGCCTGCCGGCGCCGGGCACCTACGTCGTCGACGTGGACCAGGGGTCGTTCCCGGCGCTGGTGCAGAGCTCGACCGAGTACCCGGTGGTCGTCGTCCTCTGGTCCCCGCGCAGCGAGGCCAGCGCGACGGTCGCGGCGGACCTGGCCGCGCTCGCCGACGAGGATGGCGGGCGATGGCTCCTGGCGCGCATCGACGCCGAGGCCAACCCGCAGATCGCGCAGGCGTTCCAGGCGCAGAGCGTGCCGACGGTCGTCGCGGTGCTGGCCGGGCAGCCGCTCCCGCTGTTCCAGGGCGCCTACCCGCTCGACCAGGTGCGCGCGGTCCTCGACCAGGTGCTCGCCGCGGCCGAGGCGAACGGCATCACCGGACGGGCGGCACCGACCACCGGCGGGGAGCCGGCGGAGGAGGAGCCCGAGCCGGAGCTCCCGCCGCTGCACCAGGCCGCGTACGACGCCATCGAGGCCGACGACCTCGCCGCGGCGACCGCCGCCTACGAGCAGGCGCTCAAGGAGAACCCTCGCGACGCCCTCGCCCGCGCCGGCCTGGCCCAGGTCGGCCTGCTCGAGCGGACGCGCGACGCGGACCTCCAGGCAGCACGCGCCGCCGCGGCCGCCGACCCGTCCGACGTCGACGCGCAGCTGGCGGTCGCCGACCTCGACATCCTCGGCGGCAAGGTCGAGGACGCCTTCGCGCGACTGATCGACGTGCTCCGCACGACGTTCGGCCCCGAGCGTGAGCGCGTCCGCGTGCGCCTGGTCGACCTGTTCGAGGTGATCGGCGGCGAGGATCCCCGCGTCATCGCCGCCCGACGCGCCATGGCCAGCGCCCTGTACTGAGCGTTCGCCCAGGTCAGCGGCATATCGGCCGACGTGACCCGCGTCACCGGCCACGGATTTGCCACCTGCGCCGGACGCTGCGTAATGTTCTCGATGTCGCCCGGCAGGGAGGAACGGACACCGCGGATCGAACCGCAGTGGCTGGTCCCCCGGGCAGACCACCCTGGACACTCCGACCGGCGATCTGATCGTCGGTCAACGTGGAGCGTCCGGAAGCGGAACCGCTGGTTCTCACCGCAACAAATGCCCTCTGACGAGGGGGTTTGACGCGGAGGGGCCGCTCCGCTAAGTTAGAACGGTTGCCTCCGGACAGGTTGAAAGGCCTGGAGGGATGCGCGTCTGTTCCTTGAGAACTCAACAGTGTGCCAAATAGTCGATGCCATATGGCTCGCTATCGGAGGTGTTTGCGGCCCGTTTGGGTTGTGGGTGCTGAGGTGGTGGGTCTTGGTTGAGATTGGT
>NZ_JBFULZ010000314.1:0-2564 GCF_054049635.1 Cellulomonas sp. P5_C6
GGTCGCCGGTGACCGAGCCTGCGTCGGCCGTGAGGTTCGGGACCGCGGGGACGGACCGGCCGTCAGGTCGCGACGGCCATCCGGACCGGGACGGGCTCGTGCCGGACGGGGAAGTTCACGGACCGCGAGRTGAAGCAGTGCTCGTGCGCCTGGTGATGGATACCGGACAGGACCCCGTCGGTGACGGCCCCGCCGTCGGGCAGGTGGGCACCGGAGGCGACCGTGACCCGCGGTCGCAGGACGACCTCGCGGAACTGGCCGTGCCCGGCCGACTCGATGCGCATGGTCCCCACGGCCTGGTCCTCGTAGCCGACGACGACGACACCGGCGGCGGACGCGAGGTGCAGGAACCAGAGCATGTGGCACTGCGCCAGCGCGCTGACCAGCAGCTCCTCGGGGTTGTACCGGGACGGGTCCCCACGGAACGAGGGGTCGGACGAGCCGAGCAGCGGCGGCTTCGAGCCGATCCGCACCTCGTGGTCACGGCTGTACGCGGTGTAGCTCGACGTCCCGGTGGCGCCGGCGCCGGTCCAGGTGACGTCGACGGAGTACGTGTGCAGGGGGCCCATCGGTCCACGGTATCGGCGTCGGCAAGGCCGCGTGCGGTCGGCGGCGTCGGTGGTGCGAACTAGGCTCGAACCCATGGCTGATCCCGCCACGTACCGTCCCGCGCCCGGGGAGATCCCGGACTCGCCGGGGGTCTACCGCTTCCGCGACGAGCACGGCCGCGTCATCTACGTGGGCAAGGCCAAGAGCCTGCGCCCGCGGCTGTCCAGCTACTTCCAGGACCTCGCCGGCCTGCACCCGCGCACCCAGCAGATGGTGACGTCGGCGGCGTCGGTGCAGTGGACGGTCGTCGGCACCGAGGTCGAGGCGCTGGCGCTCGAGTACTCGTGGATCAAGGAGTTCGACCCGCGGTTCAACGTGAAGTACCGGGACGACAAGTCGTACCCGTACCTGGCGGTGACCATGGCGGACGAGTTCCCGCGCATCCAGGTCATGCGGGGCGCCAAGCGCAAGGGCACGCGCTACTTCGGTCCGTACGCGCACGCGTGGGCGATCCGGGAGACGGTCGACCTGCTGCTGCGCGTGTTCCCGGTCCGGACCTGCTCGTCGGGGGTCTTCAAGCGCGCGCACCAGCAGGGGCGCCCGTGCCTGCTCGGCTACATCGACAAGTGCTCGGCGCCGTGCGTCGGCCGCATCTCGCCGGACGACCACCACCAGCTCGCGCAGGACTTCTGCGACTTCATGGCGGGCGACACGGCGAAGTTCACGCGCCGGCTGACGGCCCGCATGAAGGAGGCGGCGAGCGAGCTCGAGTACGAGCGTGCGGCACGCCTCCGCGACGACATCGCGACCCTGGAGCGCGCCACCGAGAAGAACGCCGTGGTGCTGGCCGACGGCACGGACGCGGACATCTTCGCGCTGTCCGGCGACGAGCTCGAGGCGGCGGTCCAGGTGTTCCACGTCCGCGACGGGCGCATCCGAGGCCAGCGCGGCTGGGTCGTCGAGAAGGTCGAGGACGTCACGGACGCGGAGCTCGTCGAGCACCTCCTCCAGCAGATCTACGGCAACGAGGCGTCGGGGGACGGAGACCCGGGCTCGTCGGCGGTCCCGCGCGAGGTGCTGGTGCCGGTGCTGCCGCCCGACGTGGACCAGGTGCAGGCGTGGTTGACCGGGCTGCGCGGGAGCAAGGTCTCCGTGCGGGTGCCGCAGCGCGGCGACAAGCGCGAGCTGGCGGAGACGGTGCACCGCAACGCGGAGCACGCGCTGGTGCTGCACCGCACGCGCCGGGCGGGCGACCTGACCACCCGCAGCCAGGCGCTGCAGGAGATCCAGGAGGCGCTCGACCTGCCGTCGGCGCCGCTGCGCATCGAGTGCTACGACGTCTCGCACAACCAGGGCACCTACCAGTCGGCGTCGATGGTGGTGTTCGAGGACGGGCTCGCCCGCAAGAGCGAGTACCGGCTGTTCACGGTCCGCGGCCCGGAGGGCCAGGGCGCCCGGGACGACACCGCGGCGATGCACGAGGTCATCACGCGCCGGTTCCGCCGGTACCTGGCTGACCGTGCGGACGCCCGGGACGTCGAGCTGGGCATCGGGGAGGACGACGACGACCAGCCGCTGCGCTCCGGCCCGATCGACGAGGTCACGGGCAAGCCCGTGCGGTTCGCGTACCCGCCCAACCTGATCGTGGTCGACGGCGKACCCCCGCAGGTCGCGGCGGCCGCCGCGGCGATGGCCGAGCTGGGCATCGACGACGTCGCGCTGTGCGGACTGGCCAAGCGGCTCGAGGAGGTGTGGCTGCCGGGGGAGGAGTACCCGGTCATCCTGCAGCGCAGCTCCGAGGGGCTCTACCTGCTGCAGCGGCTGCGCGACGAGGCCCACCGGTTCGCGATCACGGCGCACCGCAAGCGCCGCAGCAAGGGCATGACGACGTCCGTGCTCGACGGCGTGCCCGGCCTGGGGCCCGCCCGGCAGGCGGCGCTGCTCCGGCACTTCGGGTCCGTCAAGCGCCTGCGGGCGGCCTCGGCCGCGGAGATCGCCTCGGTGCAGGGCATGGG
>NZ_JBFULZ010000315.1:0-2481 GCF_054049635.1 Cellulomonas sp. P5_C6
CAGCAGGGCCGTGATCGTGGCGTCAGCAGGGCCGTGATCGTGGCGTGCCGACGGGTCTGCTCGAGCACGCCCTTGCGGGCGTCGACCAGCACGATCGCGAGCTCGGCGGTCGAGGCGCCCGTGACCATGTTCCGGGTGTACTGCACGTGCCCGGGGGTGTCGGCGAGCACGAACGCGCGCGTGGCGGTCGAGAAGTAGCGGTACGCCACGTCGATCGTGATGCCCTGCTCCCGCTCGGCCCGCAGGCCGTCCGTCAGCAGCGCCAGGTCGACGTCGCCGCCGCCGCGGGCCAGGGTGGCGGCCTCGACGGCGCTCAGCTGGTCGGCCAGCACCGACTTCGTGTCGTAGAGCAGCCGGCCGATCAGGGTGCTCTTGCCGTCGTCGACGGACCCCGCCGTGGCCAGGCGCAGCAGGTCCCGCGTCGCGTGCTCGGTCACGTGGTGGATCTCCTCAGTCGGCTCGAGCTGGCTGGTCGCGGCGCTCATCAGAAGTAGCCCTCGCGCTTGCGGTCCTCCATGGCGGCCTCGGACGCGCGGTCGTCGGCACGCGTGGCACCGCGCTCGGTGAGGCGGCTGGCACCGACCTCGGCGATCACCTCGGGGATCGTCGACGCCTCGGACTCGACCGCGCCGGTGCAGCTCATGTCCCCGACCGTCCGGTAGCGGACCGTGCGGACCTGCAGCGTCTCGGTCGGGCGGGGGCCGCCCCAGTCCCCGGGCGCCAGCCACATCCCGTCGCGCAGGAAAACCTCGCGCTGGTGGGAGTAGTAGATCGAGGGCAGCTCGATCTGCTCCCGCTCGATGTAGCGCCACACGTCGAGCTCGGTCCAGTTGGACAACGGGAAGACGCGCACGTGCTCACCGGGCCGGTGCCGACCGTTGTAGAGGTCCCACAGCTCGGGCCGCTGGCGGCGCGGGTCCCACTGGCCGAACTCGTCGCGCAGCGAGAACACCCGCTCCTTGGCGCGCGCCTTCTCCTCGTCGCGACGCCCGCCGCCGAACACCGCGTCGAACCGGTGGGCGGTGATGCCGTCGAGCAGGGGGACGGTCTGCAGGGCGTTGCGCGAGCCGTCGGCACGCTCGGCGACGCGGCCGTCGTCGATGGCGTCCTGCACGCTGGCGACCACGAGCCGCAGCCCGTGCTCGGCCACGACCCGGTCGCGGTACTCGATGACCTCGGCGAAGTTGTGGCCGGTGTCGACGTGCATCAGCGAGAACGGCACGGGGGCCGGCCAGAACGCCTTGCGGGCCAGGTGCAGCATGACGATCGAGTCCTTGCCGCCGCTGAACAGCAGCACGGGACGCTCGAACTCGCCGGCGACCTCGCGCATGACGTGGACGGCCTCGGACTCCAGGGCGTCCAGCTGCGTGAGGGTGGTCGTGGCCGTCATGTGTGCAACCCGCATTCGATCTTGGAGGTACCCGACCAGCGTCCGGCGCGCGCGTCCTCGCCGGGGGCGACGGCTCGCGTGCAGGGGGCGCAGCCGATGGACGCGTAGCCCGCCTGGCGCAGGGGGTTGAGGACCACCTGGTGCTCCTCGACGTAGGCGTCCACGTCCGCCTGCGTCCACGCGGCCAGCGGGTTGAGCTTGACCTTGCCGCGCTTGGCGTCCCAGCCCACGACGGCGATGTCCGTGCGGGTCGGGGCGTCCTCGCGGCGCATGCCGGTGACCCAGGCGGTGTACGGCGCGAGCCCGCGCTCCAGCGGCTCCACCTTGCGCAGGGCGCAGCACAGGTTCGGGTCGCGGTCGTGCAGCTTCGGGCCGTGCTCGGCGTCCTGCTCGGCGACCGTGCGCAGCGGCAGGATCGTGCGGAGCGAGATGTCCGTGAACTCGGCGTAGTAGTCGCGCGTCCCGAGCGTCTCGGCGAAGTGGTAGCCGGTATCCAGGAAGATCACGTCGATGCCCGGCACGGCCTCGGCGGCGATGTGCACCAGCACCTCGTCGCCCATCGAGGACGCCAGGACCAGGTCGGTGCCGAACGTCTCGGCGGCCCAGCGCAGGATCTCCGCCGGGTGGGCACCGTCGAGGTCGCGGCCCGCCTGCTCCGCGAGCTGCTGGAGGTCGGTGGTGATCATGAGCGCGCCACCAGCCCGACGAACTTCAGCGCGAAGGCGCGGGTGCAGGAGCGGCACTCCCACTGGCCGTGGGTCTCGCCGGCGGGCCACAGGTCCTCGCTGGCGCAGAACGGGCAGTAGTAGGGGACGGCCCGCTCGCCTGACGTTCCGCTCATCGCAGGTCCTCCTCGTCGGCCCGGTGCGCCCACTGGGCGAACAGCTCGCCCTCGGTGCGCTGCTCGTCGAACTTGCGCGTCACGCGCTCGATGTAGTCGGGGAGCTCCTCGGCCGGGACGCGCAGGCCACGCAGCGTCTTGCCGAGCCCGCTGGTCAGCCCGAGGCCACCACCGAGGTGCACCTGGTAGCCGTCCTCGCCGCCGGCGAGCGCGCCCTTGAGGCCGATGTCGGCCGTCTGGATGCGGGCGC
>NZ_JBFULZ010000316.1:0-2480 GCF_054049635.1 Cellulomonas sp. P5_C6
GGGCGTGACGGCGGGGGCGCCCGCGCAGCCGGCGAGCAGGAGCAGGGAGGCCAGGGCCGCGGTGCGGCGAAGAGTGCGGGTCATCGGTACTCCTCCACTCGGGTCGAGACGCCTCGCCAGGACAGCACGGCGGCGAGCAGCCCGGCGACCAGCATGAGCCAGCCGACCAGGACCGCGGACCCGCCCGAGCCGGACAGGGCGTCGTGCGTCTGCGTCGCGCTCGCCTCGAGGCTGGAGGACGCGGCGGTCGAGAACGTCTCGAACACGTCGTTCGGGTCTCCGGGGGCCGGGCTGATCGCGAGCGCCACCGCGCCGTCCCAGTTGCCGCCGTCGTCGAGCGCCCGGATCTTCTGGTGCGCGGCGACCCAGTCGTCGAGCAGCGGCACCAGGGTGGTGTCGACCGTCGGCCGCGAGAGCAGGGTGCGGGCCTGGTCCGTCTCGGCGACGAACTGCTCCTCGTAGGCCTGCCCGGAGCCCCGCTTGATCAGCGTGAACGACTCCATGGACTTGGCGTCGTTGGCCAGCGAGTACGCGCGGGACACCGACACCGTGGCGTCGTACGGCCCGTGCCGGGCGTCGCCCGCCCGTGCGGCGGTCGACCCGAGGACGAACGCTCCCCCGACGCTCGCGGCGAGCGCGAGGACCGTGGACCAGAACAGGCCGGCGTTCAGGCGGCGGTGGGTGCGCCGGGCCATCCAGACCTGCACGACGACCAGCGCCGYCAGCGCCAGGATGCCGAGCGCGAGCAGCCACGGCACCTCGCCGACCGAGTCGAACGAGGCGTCCACCCGGTCGCTGTTGGCGTCGACGAGGTCGTCGAGGTTCGGCAGGACGTCCGTGCGCAGGACCGTGGACGCCTGGTCCAGGTACGCGGCGCCGACCGGGAAGCCCTGCCGGTTGTTGGCCCGCGCCTGCTCGACCAGCCCGGTGTACGTGGTGAGCCCGGCGGTCGCCTTGCCCAGCAGCTCGGCGTCCGCCTCGTTCGAGCCGGCCAGCTGCGCCAGACCGTGCGCGGCGGAGGCGATCGCGGCGTCGTACCGGGCCCGCTGCTCGGGCGGCTCCAGGCCGCCGACGAGGAACGCGTTCGTCGCGGTGGCGTCGGCGACGACCAGGTCGTTGCGGACGTCCTGGATGCCGACCAGCTGCGTGGTGTCGGCGTCCGCGGCGGCGAGCGCGTCGGACTGCGCCAGCCCGGCGCGCAGGCCGAGCACGCCGACGGCCAGGGAGGCGACGACCGCGATCACGCCCGCGACCCGCATCCTGCCCGGCGTGCGGCTCAGTGCGGCCCGCACGCCCGTCCGGCGGGCCGGGGCGGGGGCGGGCGCGGGGGCGGGAGGGACCGACGGCGGGGCGATGGTCTGCGTCACGCGGACTCCTCGATCTGATCAGCCGGTTCGGGCTCAGGCACCAGGTCCTGCGGGAGGAGCAGCCGGAGCTCGTCCACCGTCGGATGCTCAACGTCCCGCAGGCGCCACGCGTGCCGGGTGATCGCCTGGTCCAGCACGTTGCGGGCGTACCGACCGTTCCCGAACCCCTCGTCGCGGATCTGCAGGGACGCCAGCTCCTCGAACCGCGTCAGGCACTCGGGGGTCGGTTCGAAGTCGGCCTTGGCCGCCGTGCGGGCGAAGATCTCGCGCAGCTCGGCGTCGGTGTAGTCGTCGAACTCGACGGTCGTGGAGAAGCGGCTCTCCAGCCCGGGGTTCGTGGCCAGGAACGTCGCCATCGGTCCGGGGTAGCCCGCGACGATCACGACCAGGTCGTCGCGGTGGTCCTCCATGTCCTTGACCAGCGTGTTCACGGCCTCGGCGCCGTACTGGTCCTCGGCCAGCCCGTACGCCTCGTCGACGAACAGCACGCCGCCCAGCGCGGTGGCGACGACCTCGGACGTCTTCACGGCGGTCTGCCCGAGGTACCCGGCGACCAGCTCGGAGCGGTCCACCTCGACCAGGTGTCCCGTGCTCAGCAGGCCGAGAGCCTTGTAGATCGCGGCGACCAGCCGCGCGACCGTCGTCTTGCCCGTGCCGGGGTTGCCCAGGAAGACCAGGTGGCGGGTGAGCGTCGGCGTCGTCAGACCCGCCTCGGTCCGGAGCCGTTCCACGCGGAGCAGCTGGGTCTGCTGGCGGATCTCGGTCTTGACGCGCGCGAGCCCGACCAGCGCGTCGAGCTCGGCGAGCAGCTCGTCGAGGGTCTTCGCGGGGACCGGCTCCGGGGCTCCGTCGGGCTTCCAGGAACGCGGCCCGGGGGGCGTTGCGTCCTTCGGTTCCGACGGCGACACGGGAAGGGCGAGGTCCGGCAGCTCCGCGTCGGGCACGGGCACCGCGCTCCTCGGGCCGCCGACCGCGGCGAGCTGCACCGCGGCGGTCGAGGACGCCCGCGCGATCACGTCGATCTCCGCGGGACCCAGGTCGCAGGCCGCCGAGACGACCCYGGCGAGCGCGGCGGCGTAGGCGCCGGCGGCCGGCGACCCGGTCGCCACCAGC
>NZ_JBFULZ010000317.1:0-2459 GCF_054049635.1 Cellulomonas sp. P5_C6
CCTCGCAAGACGCGCAAACTCGAGCGCGCGGCTCGCTTCACCTCGCGTCAGCGCTCCCGAGTTCTCATCGACCAAGATCAAGTCGTGCACTTCGGCACTGACCTTGCCGGTGCTTGGCGAACGACGAAGTACCCGACCTCGTCGCTGAATGTACTCTCGCTCGACCGTCGAGCTGGCGAGGATCAGCGCGTGGTCAGTCACGGGTATGTCGATGCCTTCGTCGAGGCAGCGGATCGCGACGACGATGCCGCCATGGCTACCAAGGCTCTTGATCACGGCTCCCCGGTCACTCGGCATCCCGGCGTAGAACTCGAGGACAGGCAGCCCTGCACTAAGGCAGGCGGCGGACAAGTTCCGAAGCTGGGTCAAATTGTCGCAATACACGAGCCACCGATCGCCGGCCCGGTACTCTTCGAGAAGAATCGAAAGCGCTCGCGGTACTTTCTCCCGAGCATTCTTCAACACCCTGGCGCGCTGGATCAAGAGCCTTCTGAGACCACCGCTCTCGTCCTGTAGAGATGAGCCCATCGCGACCATCTGCCGGATGCGCTTAGAGATTCGCTCGTACTCTTCGTGCTCGACGTCGTCAAGTGAGACTTCGTGCAGCCTATAGTCGTACGGGACAAGCAGTCCCATTAACACGGCCTCCGCGAGTCCAATTACCGGCGACAAGACCGGACCAAAGAACGCTTCTAGTCGGGCCGTGCCGAGCTCATCGAACTGCCGTCGAAACGTGGCGCTCAGGCCAAGAGTTGCGCCGACCTCTGTGTTCTCCAGCCCCTCCAGAATCGGCGCGGTCCCAGCACGATGCATTTCATCGGCCACGACGAGCAGGTGCTTTCCGCTCTTGATCCGTCGCTGAAACTCGGGACTTGCGAATGTCCGATTCGTCGCTACCACGATTCGGGCGGCAAGTGCGGAAGTGGCTGGTGCAGTAAAGACCGGCAGCAGATTGACCCAGTCGGATTTAGAATGGCCCGCTCCGGCGGGAAGGATCTGAGCGTCTGGTAGCTCCGATTCGATCTCTCGAATCCACTGGGAATGAAGATCCTTGCCGGGGACCAAAATAATCGCGGAACCGCCCACACCGGACCATCGCTTTACGGCCTCGATGGCGGTCAGTGTCTTTCCCGCGCCCGTGGCGAAGTTAACAATGCCGCGATTCCCCTTCGCGGCCCAGTCCTCGAGGACTTGCAGCTGATGGTCGAGGAGAGTCCGCGATTTCTTCTGGCCCAAAACCCGGGAGCCGTACGAGCGGACATCGTCGATTGCCGCATCGACCTTATCGGCCGCGATCGATCGGAGGTGTTCAAGTGTTACGTCTTCAAGACGAGCGATCCTAGTTAGAGGATTCCGGCCGAGCCACGCTTGTTGGAAGAGATCCTCGTGCGTGACAGTTCGATAGTATTCATGTTCGCTTTCCCAGCTCCGAAAAGCGTCGAAGGTTTCATGATTCTTCCCCCAGCCCCGCCAGGTCTCGTTAACACTACCGTTGAATGAGACTCGGTTGTCGTGAGGATCCTTGAAAACACCGACCTTAGCGTGGAATAGWCCGTCGGGCTCGTCGGCAAACGCGATCCGGACATCGACGATCTCGTTCGCAATCAGCGTCGCGAGCAACTTTGTGGCGGGAACGACCGTCGGATTCTCCAAAAGGGAAAGGAGATCCTCGCGCACTGCATTTTGCGCGAGCTGCGCGGCCTCAGCCCCGGCCTTCATCGCCTGAAAATCGGCGGGACTGAGTTCGGGCGAGCAGATCAGGCGCATTCTTCCACCGCGCCTCACAAAGTCGGTGAAAGCTATCGCCACGACGTGATAAAGAGTACTCGAGAAGTAACCGGCTGCCCGGTCGTATGAATTTGCCTCCTGAAGGCACGGTATATAGAACTCGTCGAGCAGGACATTCCTACCCGACTCGTAGTTCGTTTCCAGGTGCAGGTCCGACAGCGCCACCGGTCCTCCTCTCGCGAGAACGAGCTTAGGCCTTTCGCCTGACCGCAGGGCGCACCTCGCCGGTGCATCGAGGCACGTGTCTCGAACGGCTGAGGCGGACTCCGACGACATCGAGGAGTCCCCGCCAGCCCGGTACCGGCTTCAGCGCACGGGACACCGACATCGCTTCCGGCGACGCAGAGCTTGGCGGCAATGCGACTACGAGGCGAGCCGGATCTGTCGGAGGCGTTCGTGCGTCGCGTCGGGACCACCATCCTTGTAGGGCTCGTCCCAGTCAACCTCGGTCTGACCAAGGTCCGGATCGCCGTCCTTACGCGCTAGTACCAGGGCGCAGTCGCGGTTGGTGGCCTGGCCCTTGGTATCGCCCCAGATGCGACTGACCTTGGTCTGAGCCGGGAGGTCGTCTTCCAGCATCTCAATCAGTTGAAGGTTCGTTCGGTCTTTGATGTCAGCCCACACCTCGGCCGCGAGCGGCAAAGGGTCGCTCTTGCCCGAATCCTTAACGT
>NZ_JBFULZ010000318.1:0-2442 GCF_054049635.1 Cellulomonas sp. P5_C6
ACGTCTCCCCGCTGGCGCAGCCCACGCCCTCGGGCGCTGCGCTGTCGGCGATGACCGCCGGTGGTGATTTCTCGATCGGCTGGGCGTTCACCAAGTTCGGCAACACGGTCGTGGGGTCGCAGCACTTCGTGCACATCCACGTCGCTCCCGGTGGCGTCTGGTCCTACACCCAGGTGGCCGCGGCCCTGGCGGCGACGACCACGACCCTGACGGCGCCCGCCACGGCCGCCGAGAACGCCGCCGTGTCCCTGTCCGCCGCAGTCGCCCCGGCGGCTGCGACCGGCTCGGTCGAGTACTACGACGGCGCGACGCTGCTCGGCACGTCGCCGGTGGGCACGCCGTTCAACGTCGCCGCGGGCTTCGCGGCCGGGAGCCACTCGCTCACCGCCAAGTACCTGGGCGACGCCTCGTACAGCCCGTCCACCTCGGCACCGTCGACTCTCTCGGTCGCCGGCACGCCGGTCGGCACCACGACGAGCGTCTCGGCGACGTCGGCCAGCGGCTACGCGCTCGACCCGGCCGTCCTGTCGGCGACCGTCGTCGCCGCCAACAGCACCACCCCGACCGGCTCGGTCACC
The DNA here is from genome assembly GCF_054049635.1 of Cellulomonas sp. P5_C6. NCBI lineage: Bacteria > Bacillati > Actinomycetota > Actinomycetes > Micrococcales > Cellulomonadaceae > Cellulomonas > Cellulomonas sp. P5_C6. The sequence goes on from NZ_JBFULZ010000318.1 coordinate 579, forward strand.
TTCACGGGCTCCGTCGACGGCGGCGCCGTGCAGAACCTGGCCACCGTCCCGGTGGGCGCCGGCGGCGTCGCGTCGATCACCAAGAACGGCCTCAGCGCCGGCACGTGGACCATCAACGCGTCCTTCGTCGGGACCGGTCTGTACACGAACTCGTCGAGCACCGCGGCCGCCACCCTCGTGCTGACCGTGAACACGACGGGCACCAGCTCCACCGACGTGCAGGACGTCGACGTGACGATCCCTGCCGGTGCGATCGAGATCACGACGCCGTACCAGGGTGGCAACGTCTTCCACCTCGGCACCGCGGTCCTCGACCAGGTCACGTCGACCTACTCGGCCTCGGCTCCGTTCCCGAACGCTGCCGACGCCCCCATCAAGATCACGGACACGCGCGCCGGTCAGCTCGGCTTCACGGCCAAGGTCACGGCGAGCGACTTCGTGTCCACGGTCGACGCGACCAAGTCCTTCCCCGGTTCGTACGCGGGCCTGACCGGCCTCGTCGCGACCGTCCCGTCGGGCAACGGCTTCCAGATCGGGAGCCTGCACACGACGAACAACCCGCCGCTGGCTCCCGGACTCGGTAGCGCGGTGCCGTTCGCCCAGTACGACGCCGGTCACCACCCGGGCACCGTCGAGTACCGCGGCGTCCTGAGCCTCGCCGGTGTGCCGACCTCGGTCATCGGTGGGCTCTACACGGCGACGGTGACCTTCACCGCGTCCTGATCGGAGCTGTCCGCCGGCACGTTCCGCGACGGACAGACCGAGGGAGGCGGGGCGCTCGACGCCCCGCCTCCCGTCGGCCGTTCATCGGCGGTCGGCCGAACCTCACCTGGAGACCTGACCCGCATGCACCGAACCCTCCGCTCCTCGGCCGCCCGCGCGGCGGCCGTCGTCGTGCTCGCCGCGCTGTGCGCCGCGGGCGCGACCGCTGCGCACGCGGAGGCCGATCCCGCGCCCGCGGGCAGCCCCCTCGTCACGTTCGGCATCTCCCCGGCCTCGGCCGGGCGGCCCGACTCCCGCAGCTTCGTCGCCTTCACGGCGCCCCCCGGGTCGGTGGTCTACGACGACATCGCCGTCCTGAACCAGTCGGACGTCCCGCTCGACCTCGACGTCTACCCGACGGACGCGATCAACGACACGACCGGTGCCATCGGTCTCCCGGAGCGCGCCACGGCGCCGACGCTCGCCGGCAGCTGGATCACGCTCGGCGTGCCGTCGGCGCACGTACCCGCCCAGTCGAGCACCGACGGCATCGGCTTCGTGGACGTGCCGATCACGATCACGATCCCGGCCGACGCCGAGCCCGGCGACCACGTCGCGGCCGTCGTCGCGTCGCTGACGACCGAGGGCCAGAGCTCCACGAACTCGCCGTCCATCACGCTGGAGCAGCGCACCGGCGCCCGCATCTACATCACGGTCGACGGCCCGACGAAGGCCGGGCTCGAGGTCAGCGGCGTGCACGCCACGTACCAGCAGGCGGACCTGGCCGGCCTGGCCGGGCTCGGCAGCATGCGCGTGACCTACACGCTGACCAACAGCGGCAACGTCCGGGTCGGCGTCGCCCCGACCGTGACCGCCTCGGGGCCGTTCGGGCTCCTCGCACACAGCGCGGAGGGCAAGACGCTCGACGAGCTCCTGCCGGGGGCCTCGGTGCAGCAGACCGTGACCGTCACGGACGTGGTGCCCCTGGTGCTCGACTCCGTCTCGGTGACGGCGACGGCGCTCCCGGTGCCAGGACGCGACGATCCCGGCCTCGCACCCGTCCACGCGTCGGCGCTCACCTGGGCCGTGCCGTGGGTGCTGCTCGCGATCGTCGCGCTGCTCGTCGGCGGCTGGCTGGTCCTGCGCCGCCGCCGGGCACACC
>NZ_JBFULZ010000319.1:0-2416 GCF_054049635.1 Cellulomonas sp. P5_C6
GGCACACCTCGCTCCGGTGGTGCTGCTGACGGCCTTCTCGCAGAAGGAGCTCGTGGAGCGGGCGCGCGACGCCGGCGCCATGGCGTACGTCGTCAAGCCGTTCAGCCCCGCGGACCTACTTCCCGCGGTGGAGATCGCGATCTCGCGGTACGCGCAGATCACGGCGCTCGAGTCCGAGGTGGCCGACCTCGCCGAGCGGTTCGAGACCCGCAAGCGCGTCGACCGGGCCAAGGGCCTGCTCATGACGAAGATGGGTCTCACCGAGCCGGAGTCGTTCCGCTGGATCCAGAAGACCTCGATGGACCGTCGGCTCACCATGCGCGAGGTGGCCGACGCGGTCATCGAGCAGGTCGGTGGCGGTTCGTCCTGACGGGTGAACGACACGAGGCCGGCCCGGCGACGATCGGGCCGGCCTTCGTCATGTCCGGACCCGCGAGATGCCGGTCATCCGTCCAGTTTCGTAGTTACTGGTCGGTCACAACTTGGCAACAACCCGCGCTGAGACATGTTGATTCACATCGCGGACACAAACAATGAGTACCTTCGCGCCACACCTGCAGGATCCCTACCGGGGTCCGGCGGATCGAAGTACTCACAGAGGGGTACCACGCATGATTCGTTCGACTCACGCAGTTCGGGCCGCGGCCCTGGCCGGTGCGGCCGCGCTGGTCCTCACCGCCTGTGGCGGTTCCGGCGGCAGCAGCGACGACGCGTCCGACGGTGGCACGGCCTCCGGTTCCGCAGACGCCCTCATCGTCGGCACGCTGCTCCCGCAGACCGGGTCGCTCGCCTACCTCGGCCCGCCCGAGATCGCGGGCGTCGGGCTTGCCATCAAGGAGATCAACGAGGCCGGCGGTGTGCTGGGCAAGGACGTCGTCCAGGAGGACGCCGACTCGTCCGACGCCGACCACGCCGAGGTCGCCACGCAGTCCGTGACCGACCTGCTCTCCAAGAAGGTCCAGGTCATCATCGGTGCGGCCTCCTCGTCGGTGACGCTGAACGTGGTGGACGACATCACGGCGGCGAAGGTCGTGCAGATCTCGCCGGCCAACACGGCCACCAAGCTGTCCGGCTACTCGCCGTACTACTTCCGCACCGCTCCGCCGGACACGGTCCAGGGCGCGGCGCTCGGCAACCTGATCACGGGTGACGGCCACTCCAACGTGGGCATCCTCGTCTTCAACGACGACTACGGCACGTCGCTGCGCGACGTCGTCGAGTCGACGGTCGAGGGCGCCGGCGGCACCATCACGTACGGCAAGAAGGGCCAGGAGTTCGACCCGGCTGCCAGCAGCTTCGACTCCGACATCACGGCCCTCCTGGCCACCAAGCCCGACGCCGTCGTGGTCCTGGCCTTCGAGCAGACGAAGCAGATCATCCCGGCGCTCATCGGCGCGGGCGTCGACCCGTCGACGGTCTACCTCGTCGACGGCAACACGGCGGACTACTCGGCGGACTTCCAGCCGGGCACCCTCGAGGGCGCTCAGGGCACCATCCCCGGTGCGTTCCCGAGCGACGACTTCCAGGCCAAGCTGAAGACCGTCGACGCCAACCTCAAGGACTTCGCCTACGGTCCCGAGTCGTACGACGCCACCATCCTCGCGGCCCTCGCGGCCGTGAAGGGCAAGGGCACGGACGGCGAGACCATCCAGAAGAACCTGGCGGCGGTCTCGGGCGCGAACGGCGGCGAGGAGTGCAAGTCGTTCGCCGACTGCGTCAAGCTGCTCGACGACGGCAAGGACATCCAGTACAAGGGCCAGGCCGGCGTGGGTCCGTTCAACGCGGACAACGACCCGTCCAGCGCCTTCATCGGCGTCTACAAGTACGGGGCCGACAACAAGAACGTCTGGGTGAAGGCGGTCGAGGGCTCGGTCAAGTGACCTTGTCCTGATCGCGTCGACAGACGCTGGACCACCACCGAGGGCCGGTGCGGAGCGATCCGCGCCGGCCCTCGGTGCGTCTCAGGTCAGCTCGACGTCGACGACGAGAGCCCGGTGGTCGGACAGGCCGGCGTCGACCGCGCGGCCGACGGCGACGGCGTGCACGGGACCGTCCGCGAGGATGTGGTCGAGCTGGCGGACGGGGGCCTCGACGGGATAGGTCGCGGCGTGCACGAGCGGTCGGAGGCCGGTGGTCCGGACCGGCCGCTCGAGGTTGAGGTCGCCCATGAGCACGAGGGGTCGGGGAAGGGTGCTGGTCTGCGCGGTGAGGTAGCGCAGCTGGCGCGACGTCCAGCCCGGGATCACGGTCAGGTGCGTCGCTACCGCCGTCAGGGGCCCCTCAGGCGTCTCCAGGACGGCCGCCAGCGCCGCGCGGGGCTCGTCGCGCACCCACGACGGCCAGCGGCTGCCCGGCCAGCGCACGAGGGCACGAGGTCGGAGCGTCGGCAGCGTCAGCACCCGCCACCGGCTGACCG
>NZ_JBFULZ010000320.1:0-2393 GCF_054049635.1 Cellulomonas sp. P5_C6
GGATGAGCGCGGGCGACACCAGCGGGATCTTGACCCGCCAGGCGATCTGCCGCTCGTCGGCCCCGTCGATCCGGGCGGCGTCGTAGATCTCCGACGGGATCCCGCGCAACGAGGTGTAGATGATGATCATGTTGAAGCCCACGCCGCCCCAGATCGCGATGTTGGCGACGGAGCCGAAGATCTCGGGGTTCTCGAGGAAGGGGATCGAACCCCAGCCGAGTGCCCTCGTGATGTAGCTGAACGGGCTCGTCGCCGGGAGGTACATGAAGCCCCACATCAGCGAGGCGACCACCCCGGGGACCGCGTACGGGATGAAGATCGCGGTCCGCGAGAAGCGCTTCGCGCGGGTCACCGTCGAGTCGAGCAGGAGCGCGAACAGCAGGGCGAGGCCGAGGGTCAGCGGGATCGCGATGGCGCCGTAGATCGCGAGCCGTCCGAAGCCGGCCAGGAAGTCGGGGTCGGTCAACGCGGCGACGTAGTTGTGCAGCCCGACGAACACCTCGGTCCGCTTGCCGAACGCACCGCCGCCGACCAGCCGCAGCCCGCGGAAGCTCAGCCAGACGGAGTACAGCATCGGGACCAGCAGGAAGGCCACGAACAGCACGACCGCGGGGGCGAGGAAGACGTAGGGGGCGATCGTCCCGCGGCGGGGCCGGTTCCCGGAGGGTGCCGTCACGGTCGCGGTGACCGGCGGCGTGAGCGTGGTGGGGATGGTCATGTCACTCTCCAGCGCGAGGTCGACCCCGACGCCCCGGGGCGTGCCGGGGCGTCGGGGTCGATAGCCTCACTCGTTGACGGTGAACCCGGTCGTCTTCATGTCGTCGACGACCACCTTCTGGGTGGCGGTCAACGCGTCACGCAGGGGCGTGCCGTTCTCCACCGCCTTGGCCATCGCGTCCTGGAACGCGCTCGACGCCACGTTGACGTTCGGCCCCCAGGTGATCGACGGGATCGTGTCGGCGGCGATGCTCGACGCGAGCTTCCAGAAGTCCGTCTGCTGCGGCATCAGGACGGGCGGGGCGGACGTCTCGGCCTTGGTCTGGCCCAGCGTCGAGGCCGGGTACTGGCCGGTGTCCAGCTGGATACCGGCGCCCTCGTCGCTGGAGTTGATCCAGGCGGCGAACTCGGCGGCCTCCTTGGGGTGCTTGGACGACGTCGTCACGACGACCGCCGAGCCGCCCTGGTACGCCACCGCGGTGTCGCCGGGCGTCCACTGGGGCAGGGGGGCCATGGCCCACTGGCCGGCCATGTCCGGAGCGACGCCGTAGATGACGCCCGGTGCCCAGAGCGCCGACGGCCAGGACAGGATCTGACCGGCGTTGACCTCCTGGTTCCACTGCGGCGTCAGCAGGTCCTCGACCTTGATGAGGTCGTTGTCGATGAGGTCCTGCCAGTAGTCGGCGACCTCCTTCGACGCCTCGTCGTCGATGCCGACGGTCCACGTGTCGCCGTCGACCGACCACCACTTGGCGCCCGCCTGCTGCGCCATGCCGGCGAAGAAGCCGAACTCCGTGGTGTTGAAGGTGGCGAGGTACGTGCTCGGGTCGGCGGTGTGCACGGCTTCGGCAGCCGTCTTGAACTCCGCCCACGTCGTCGGCACCTTGACGCCGAGCGCGTCGAGACGGGCCTTGTTGTAGACGAACGCCATGGGCCCGACGTCCTGCGGGACGCCGTAGATCGCGTCGTTGAACGTGGTCAGGCCCCAGGTGGAGTCGGTGAAGGACTTCTTGACGTCGTCGCCCACGTACTTCGTGATGTCCGCGGCCACGTCGCCGACGATCATGGCGGGGAGCGTCTGGTACTCGACGACGGACAGGTCCGGGGCGTTGCCGGCGCGCGTGGCCGTGAGCAGCTTGGCCGACGAGTCGGTGCCGCCGCCCGCGTCCGTGTGCTTCACCTGGATGTCGGGGTGCGCCTTGTTCCAGGCGTCGACGAGAGGGTCCTGTGCGGTGCCCCAGGCCCAGTACTGGAGGGTCACGGGTCCCGCGGCGGACTCGCCCGACCCGGCGTCGTCGCCGGCGCCGCTCGAGCAGCCGACCAGGGCGAGGCTCGTTGCGGCGACCACTCCGACCGCCGTCAGCAGTCTCGAACGCATGTCACATCTCCTTCGACGTGTTCGGGTTCTTCGGGCGTGCACTTCGCTGTCAGGCGAAGCGCTTCGATGCGCCCACGGCGGTTAGTCTTGACGGCAAGATGTCCGGATGTCAATACGTGGATGGGGTCGAGAAGCTCGACGTGATGGCAGATTCGTCCGACGATTTCGAAACGCTTCGACGATTTCTGGGCGGATCAGCGTGCCGCGAAGACGCTCCCGCGCTCCTCGAGGGTCGGCGCGACGAGCCGCGTCTCGGCGACGCCGCCGCCCTCGAGCCGGGCCATGACCATCTCCACGG
>NZ_JBFULZ010000321.1:0-2316 GCF_054049635.1 Cellulomonas sp. P5_C6
ACGTCCGCACTCGTGCGGGTCAGGACCCGACGGAGCGCGGACGTTGCAGGTGGGTGAGCGGGCAACGTCCGCACTCGTGCGGGTCAGGACCCGACGGAGTGCGGACGTTGCGCCGGTGGGACGACGGGTCAGCGGGCGCCGAGCGCGTGCTCGAGGGCCAGCTGGTTGAGGCGGACGAAGCCGAAGCCGCGCTCGGCGACGGCGTCGACGTCGAGGTCCTCGTAGGCGGAGCGGTCCGCGATCAGGTCGGCCAGGGTCTCGCCCTCGGCCAGCGTCGGCTGCGACAGCTCGAGCACGCCCGACTCCTCGAACGCCGCCTGCACCTCGGGGTCGGCGCGGAAAGCCTGCGCCCGCTCCTTGAGCAGCAGGTAGGTCGCCATGTTGGCGGCCGCGGAGTCCCACACGCCCTGGAAGTCCTCGGTGCGCGACGGCTTGTAGTCGAAGTGGCGGGGACCGTCGTAGGTCGGGCCACCGGACGGGAAGCCGTTCTCGAGCAGGTCGACCGTGGCGAACGCGGAGAACAGGTCGCCGTGCCCGAACACCAGGTCCTGGTCGTACTTGATCGACTTCTGACCGTTGAGGTCGATGTGGAAGAGCTTGCCCGCCCACAGCGCGAGGGCGATGCCCTGCGTGTAGTTGAGGCCCGCCATCTGCTCGTGCCCGACCTCGGGGTTGAGGCCGACGATGTCGGCGTGCTCCAGGCGGTCGATGAGGGCGATCGCGTGGCCGATGGTCGGCAGCAGGATGTCGCCGCGGGGCTCGTTGGGCTTGGGCTCGAGCGCGATGCGCAGGCCGTAGCCCTTCTCCTTGATGTACGCGGCGACGGTGTCGATGCCCTCGGCGTACCGGTCGTGCGCGGCGTTGAGGTCCTTGGCCGAGTCGTACTCGGCGCCCTCGCGGCCACCCCACATGACGAACGTGTCGGCGCCCAGCTCGGCGGCCAGGTCGACGTTGCGGACGACCTTGCGCAGGCCGTAGCGGCGGACGCGACGGTCGTTGGACGTGAACGCGCCGTCCTTGAAGATCGGGTGGCTGAACGTGTTGGTGGTGACCATCTCGACGGTGATGCCGGTCTCGTCGAGCGCGCCCTTGAAGCGGGCGAGGATCCGGTCGCGCTCGGCGGCGTCGGAGCCGAACGGGACGACGTCGTCGTCGTGGAAGGTCACGTGGGCCGCGCCGAGCTCGGCGAGCTTGTGGACCGACTCGACCGGGTCGAGCCACGGCCGGGAGGCCGAGCCGAACTGGTCCTGGGCGTTCCACCCGACCGTCCAGAGGCCGAACGAGAACTTGTCTGCACGGGTGGGCTGGGCAGCCATCACGCGTCTCCTCATCGAGATGAATCCGATTTTGTTTGCCGGATGAATTTATCTCGTCCAGCCGGTAGGGTCAAGCCATGCCGACGCCAGAGCCCCGCGACCCCACCCGGGTCGCCCGGCAGGCGCAGATGCGGGACCAGAACCTGGGGGTCGCGCTGCGAGGGATCGTCGAGGCCGTCGAGCCCCTGTCCCGCGCGCAGCTGGCCGCGTCCGAGGGGCTCGCCCGCGCGACCGTCTCCGGGCTGGTCGACCACCTGATCGAGGCGCGCCTGGTGCGCGAGCTGGAGCCGACCCAGACGCAGCGCGCCGGCCGTCCCGCCGTGCCGCTCGCCCCCGCGCGGGGGACCGTCGCCGGGGTCGGCATGGAGGTCAACGTCGACTACCTGGGCGTCCGCGCCATCGACCTCGCCGGAGACGTCCTCGCCGAGCACGTCGAGCTGGACGACCTGCGCGGGGCCGACGCCGACGAGGTGCTGGACCGGCTCGCCGCGCTCGCGGCCCCGGTCGTCGAGCACCTCCGGGCCCGTGGCGTCCGGGTCGCGGGCACGGCCCTCGCGCTGCCCGGGCTGGTCGACCGGATCACCGGGCCCCTGCGCGTCGCGCCGAACCTCGGCTGGAGCGACGTCGACGTCGTCGCCCGCGTGTCCGCCCACCCGACCCTGGCGTCGCTGCCGCCCCGGGTGGGCAACGAGGCCAACCTCGCCGCCCGGGCGGAGGCCCACGCGCGCCGCGGCCCGGTCGCGCCGAGCTTCGCCTACGTCTCGGGGGAGATCGGCATCGGTGGCGCGCTCGTGCTGGACGGCAACCTGTTCCCCGGCCGGCACGGCTGGAGCGGCGAGATCGGGCACGTCGTCGTCGACGCGTTCCGCGGCCCCCGCGCCTCCGACGGCACCCTCGAGGCGCTGGCCGGTCAGGACGCCATGCTCCGCGCCGCCGGGTTGCCGCCGACCGCYCGCCTCGACGCSCTGCTCGACGCGCTCGAGGCCGACGAGCCCCGCGC
>NZ_JBFULZ010000322.1:0-2305 GCF_054049635.1 Cellulomonas sp. P5_C6
CCGGGTGCTGCGCTACGACGCGCGCGACCAGGGCCGGTCCACCACCTGGCCGGTGGGCGAACCGGGCTACGGCATGGCGGACACCGTGGCGGACGTGCTCGCGCTCCTGGACGACGAAGCGTTCGAGCGGGCGCACGTGCTCGGGGTCTCCGGCGGCGGCGTCGAGGCGCAGCTCCTCGCGCTCGACCATCCGGAGAGGGTCGCGACGCTCACGCTGGTCAGCAGCACGCCCGGGTCGGACGGGCTACCGGGCATGTCGGACGAGCTGCGGGAGCTGTTCAGCGGCGGAGCGCCCGAGCCCGACTGGGACGACCGCGACGCCGTCGTCGCCCACCTCACCGAGCTCGAGCGGCCCTTCCAGCGGGACGGCTACGACGAGGCCCTCGAGCGGGTGATCGCCGTGCGCACGGTCGACCGGGCGCGGGACCTGCGGGCGAGCGTGACCAACCCCGACCTCGTCGACCCGGGCCCGCCCTGGAGACACCGGCTCGGCGAGATCACCGCGCCCACCCTCGTGGTGCACGGCGACGACGACCCGCTCTTCCCGCTCGCCCACGCCGCGGCGCTGGCGCGCGAGATCCCGCACGCCGAGCTGCTCGTGGTCCCCGGCGCCGGGCACGGCGTGCCCCCGGAGCGGGCGTGGCCCGAGCTGGTCGCGCGGGTCGAGGCACTCACCCGCGCGTAGACCGTCGACCCGGATTTCGCGGTACAACGGGACATGGCGATGTTCCTGGTGGTGCTCACGCGGACCGGATCCTCGTGGGACCCGTCCCGGCCGATGGAGGCGCAGGCGGGCTGGACCGAGCACGCGGCGTTCATGGACGGGCTCGTCGAGCAGGGCTTCCTCGTGCTCGGGGGGCCGCTGGTCGACGAGATCCGGGTGGTGCACGCCGTCGAGGCGGACTCGGGGGAGCACGTGCGCTCGACCCTGGCCGCCGACCCGTGGAGCGGGTCGCACCTCGTCGTGGAGTCGGTCACCCCGTGGACGATCCGCCTGGACGCTCGKGACTGAGCTCGCGCAGGGCGGAGGTGCGGTCCCCGCCCGCGTCGCCGGTGTTCACGGTCCCCTTCGGCTCGACGAGCAGCGCGCACACCTCGGCGTCGGCCCTGGGGCAGTGCTCGACCCCCTTCGGCACGACGAACACGTCCTGCGGACCCAGCACCACGTCGCCGTCGCGCAGCTGGATGGTCAACGTGCCGGACACCACGAGGAACAGCTCGTCCGTGTCCGGGTGGCTGTGCCAGACGAACTCCCCGAGGAGCTTGACCACCTTGAGGTCGTAGTCGTTCACGCTGACGAGCCGGTGCGGCTGCCACGGCTCGGGGAGCAGGTCGAGCGCGGCCAGGACGTTGCGCGGCGCATGCGTCATGCGGCGGAGCCTAGGTGCCGACGGCGGGCCGGGCCAGCCTTCGGCTACCCGTCCACCACCAGGACGTCCGTCGTGACCAGGCGGCGCGACCGGCTCGTCACGGTGACCCCAGGCGCTGCACCCCGGCGGGCGGCTCCGACGAGCTCCGGGTGCGGTATCCGCCAGTCTCCGGGTGTGCGGCCGCGGCTGCCGCTGCCGCCTGTGCCTCGCGCGCCCTGCGAGCCGCTACCTCCGCCGAGGGCGACCCCGGCACGGTCCAGACGCAGACCATGTGCCCCGGCCCCGACGAGGCGACCAGTCGGCACGCCGGCGGCACCGGCGCCGCGGTCGAGACGACCGAGGGAGGGGCGCCCGGCGACGCCCCGATGCCCGTCGCGACCGACACGGCGAGCACCGCACCGATGGTGACGCCGACCGCGCCGACCGCACGGCGCAGGCGGGCCGCCCACGGTCCGGGGACACGTGGCGCGGCGGCCACCGGTGGCGGCTCCATCTCGAACTCGATGAGCGTCTCGACGTGCGCGGTCCTGCTCACGGTGCGCCTCCGTGGCCGGGGCTCCTGCTGAACCCGTCACTCACCACGCTGGCGCGGACTCGCGTCCGGTCGCTGAGTAGTCGACTACCTGGATCCRTGCGGGAGGAGGCTGCCGAGCTCCTCGCGTGATCGGGCACCGAGCTTCGCGGAGGCGCGGTACACGTGACCCTCGACGGTCCGGACCGAGCAGGTGAGGAGCTCCGCGATCGCCCTGTTCGACAACCCCTGACCGGCGAGCGTCGCGATCTCGCGCTCGCGGGCGGTCAGCGCGTCGGGCAGGAGGGCTGCGGTGAGCGCAGGGCTGCTGGCGCCGCCGCACTCGTCGGCCAGCCGGTGCGCGACGGCGGCCGCAGAGAGTGCGGACCCACGCAGCCCGGCGTGCTGATGGGCGACGGATGCC
>NZ_JBFULZ010000323.1:0-2209 GCF_054049635.1 Cellulomonas sp. P5_C6
GGGCGACAGCCAGGCGAGCTGGGCGGCGGAGGAGCGGTCGCGGCTCGACCCCAAGAGCCCTACCTCGTTCTCCACCTGCATCATGATGACGGTGTGATCCTCGTCCACCCGGGCGATGTGCGTCATCAGAGTTCCATAGGCTGCCTCGTCCGCTTCTCGCAGAGGCCTGGAGAACACGGACAGCGTGGGGCGAGGCATCGATCCCTCGTAGCTGAAAGGAGCCCGCACAGGAGACGGTCCCCGGTCGGCTCGCTCGAATCGGGCGGAGTCCTGGCGAACCCACGTCGGTGCATAGGTGGACAAGGCGTTCTTGTACGCACCGAACCAGATGAGGACGAGGCGGACGCCCGCCGAGCGCGCACCTGAGAGCAGCTCGTCGACGACGCGGAAGTCGAACTCACCCTCGGACGGCTCCACCTGGTCCCACCCCACGGGAGCGATGATCGAGTTCACTCCGGACCGCCCGATCGCGTGCCAGATGGGGGCCATGTGCACGGGATCCGAGGCGCTGGAGTTGCGCAGCTCGCCGCCCAGGCAGAAGAACGGTTGTCCGTCCACGATCAGCCGCGTGTGGCTGCCGGCTCGCTCCAGGCGGGGGAGTTCGGTCATGAGGTCTCCTTCGGGCACGCTCGATGACGAGCGTCCCATTCAAGGCCCTTCGACCTTCTGGCGGGGTCGGCGGCTCGCCGGTGAGCCGAGTGCCGGGGTCATGTCGTCGAGGTCCGCGATCGCCACGTCGGGGGATCCGTCGAGATCCTCAGCCCCGCGGGCTCGAGCTCTGTCGGGAGATCAGCCTCGGGGGCAGCACGACAGCCGAGTGCTCGTGGGGTCCGCTGCCGTGAGCGGCCTCCTCCTGGAGCAGCAGTGCGCCGAGGCGCCCGACGTCGTCACCGGGTTGCGCGACGGTCGAGATGGGGATCGGGCTGTCCCAGGCGGCCTGGTTGTTGTCGTACCCGACGATCGCGACGTCGTCGGGAACGCGCACGTCAGAGGAGCTCGAGAGGGCCTGGACGATGCCCGCCGCGAGCAGGTCGGACGCAGCGAAGATGCCGTCGATCTCGCCGGCCGCGATGCGCGCGGCGAGGTGGACGCCCACGGACCACCCGTCGGAGCGGTTGATCCACTCCGGGGTGATGACCTCCGAGACCACGTCCGGGTGCTCACCCACGGCCTGGTGAAAGCCTTTGCCACGGTCGACGACCGGTTGCAGCTCGCTCGGGCCGCCCACGAACGCCAGCTTGCGGCGGCCCGTCTCGATGAGGTGCTTGGTGGCGACGTAGCCACCGAGCGCGTTGTCGACGTCGACGCTGCAGTACTGCGACACGGGTGCGCTGAAGTTCAGGAGCACCAGGGGGATCCCGGTCGGCGCCCGGCGCGAGACGGCGGCGAAGTGGGCCGCATCGTTGAGCGTCATGAGGACGCCGGTCACCCGTGACTGCGCGAACATGGCGAGGTAGTTGGACTCACGCTCGATCCGCGCGTCGCTGTTCGCGATGAGCAACGTCAGGCCGCCGTGCTCCGCGCCACTCTCAGCGCCACGGGCGATGTCGACGAACAGGGAGTTGCTCAGGTCCKAGACGATCAGGCCGATCGACCGCGTCGAGCCGAACTTCAACGAGCGGGCTGCGGTATTGGGCACGTAGCCGAGCATCGCCATCGCGCGCTCGACCCGCTCCCGGGTCGCGGCAGCGACCTTGTCGGGATGGTTGAGGACGTTGGAGACGGTGCCCATCGAGACGCCCGCCAGGGAGGCGACGTCGTCGACGCTCGGGCGCGGTCGCGCCGGCGGTCGGTTGCTCTGCTCCGGGGGAGGCACCGATGGCTCCTTCCTGGTGATGTGGTCTCGCGGCGAGTCGAGCGTATATGCCTGGCCGTGGGCACCGATGGCGGACACGAGCATCAACACCGCAAACGATTGAATCGAGCCAATCTCTACGGTGGTTCATTGCGTGGCCCGGTGACTCACTCAGGCCATCGAACCTGGTCACGTCACGGTTTTGCAACGGCCGTTGACCGCGGCGAACTTGGGGACTACGTTTTGAAACGCTTCAACCCCATGCTTCGCACTTCAAGGAGGAACTGTGAACTCGATGCTGAAGCGTCGGCGGACGCTGATCGCAGGCGTCGTCGGCCTGAGCGCAACGTTGGCGCTCGCCGCGTGCAGCGGATCCGGATCMAGCGATTCGCCGTCCGGCGGATCGGGCAAGGC
>NZ_JBFULZ010000324.1:0-2202 GCF_054049635.1 Cellulomonas sp. P5_C6
GAAGTGGGACGCCACCGAGCCGTCGCAGAACTCGTTCAGCTACGGCTCGGGCGACCAGGTGGCCGGCTACGCCGCGAGCAGCGGCAAGAAGCTGTACGGCCACACGCTGGTCTGGCACTCCCAGCTCCCGGGCTGGCTCACGACCCTGTCGGGAACGGCCCTGCAGTCGGCGATGACCAACCACATCACCAACGTCGCGACGCACTTCAAGGGCAAGGTGTTCGCCTGGGACGTCGTCAACGAGGCGTTCGCGGACAACGGCGCGCGCCGCGCGGAGTCACCGTTCCAGCAGAAGCTGGGCGACGGCTACATCGAGACCGCCTTCCGGACCGCCCGGACCGCCGACCCCACGGCCAAGCTCTGCATCAACGACTACAACACCGACGGCATCAACGCGAAGAGCACCGCGATCTACAACCTGGTCAAGGACTTCAAGGCGCGCGGCGTCCCCATCGACTGCGTCGGGTTCCAGGCCCACCTGATCGTCGGCCAGGTGCCGTCGGACCTGCAGGCCAACCTCCAGCGGTTCGCCGACCTGGGCGTCGACGTCCGGGTCACCGAGCTCGACATCCGCATGCAGACCCCGTCCGACGCAGGCAAGCTGGCCAACCAGGCGGCCGACTACAAGAAGGTCTTCCAGGCGTGCCTCGCGGTCACCCGCTGCCAGGGCGTGACCATCTGGGGCATCACCGACAAGTACTCGTGGGTGCCCAGCACGTTCCCGGGCCAGGGCGCGGCGCTGGTCTGGGACGAGGGCTACACGAAGAAGCCGGCGTACGACGCCATCGCGTCCGCGTTCGGCGCCGCCCCGCCGGTGACCCCCACGGCCACTCCCACGGTCACCCCGACGGTGACGCCGACAGTCACGCCGACGACCACCCCGCCGCCCGGCGCCGGCTGCCAGGTCACCTACGGCGTCAACCAGTGGAACACCGGCTTCACGGCGAGCGTCGTCGTGAAGAACACCTCGTCGAGCGCGCTCACCGGCTGGACGCTGAGGTTCACGTTCCCGTCGGGCCAGGTGATCACGCAGGCGTGGAGCGGCGTGGCCACGCAGTCCGGCTCGGCCGTGACGATCACCAACGCGGCCTGGAACGGCGCGATCCCGGCCGGCGGCAGCCAGCAGCTCGGCTTCAACGCGTCGCACACCGGCACCAACACCGCACCGACCTCGTTCACGCTGAACGGGACGACCTGCGCGGTCGCCTGACGCGCGCACGCCGGGCCGGATCCCCGTCGGGGTCCGGCCCGGTCCGTGCCACCTGCGGATACGCTGACGCGATGACGACCGAGGCGGCACCGCGCACCACCTACCTGCTGGTGGACGGCGAGAACATCGACGCGACGCTGGGGTCGTCGATCCTCGGCGGCCGGCCCACCCCCGAGCAGCGTCCGCGCTGGGAGCGGGTGCTGACCTTCGCGCAGCAGACGTGGAACCAGCCCGTCAAGGCGCTGTTCTTCCTCAACGCCTCGAACGGTTCGCTGCCGATGTCGTTCGTCCAGGCGCTCCTGGCCATCGGGTTCCAGCCGATCCCGCTGTCGGGCGAGTCGTACGAGAAGGTCGTCGACATCGGCATCAAGCGCACGCTCGAGGCCATCTCGGGCCGCGGCGGCGACGTGCTCCTGGCCAGCCACGACGGCGACTTCGCACCCGAGCTCGAGGCACTCGTGGACGACGAGGACCGCCGGGTCGGGCTGCTCGCCTTCCGCGAGTTCACCAGCACCCAGCTCTCGGCCCTCGTCGCGCGCGGCCTGACGACGTTCGACCTCGAGGGGGACGTCGCCGCGTTCAACGTGCAGCTGCCCCGCCTGCGGATCATCCCGCTCGACGAGTTCGACCCGCTGCGCTACCTCTGAGGCTGTAGCTCCCGGGCGCTCGCCGCGACTCAGGTCACGGCGACATAACGATCTATCTGCTACCGGTCGGGTTTTACCTAGTACCGCGTGGCTCAGATGCTTTGTGCGCTGGTAGACAAGCGCCTGGTTCCGCCCGAGAAGGGCGCCGATCCGCCCGTCAACGGCGACGGCGCAGGTCAGCGGCTTCTCGGGCGGCCATCTACCGGCAGCACCGTCCGCGCGGCCCTGGCCGTGCGGCGGTCACCACGACGAGGTGGTCATGAAGCGTCACATCCTGGCGGGGCTCGTCCTCGCACTCCTCACGACGGCGATCGTGCTGTTCTCCGGCCCCGAGCTCCAGGGCGT
>NZ_JBFULZ010000325.1:0-2180 GCF_054049635.1 Cellulomonas sp. P5_C6
CTGCTGTTCGGCGTGATCTTCTTCTGGACGCCCCCGCACTACTGGCCGCTGTCGATGAAGTTCCGGCGCGACTACGCGGCCGCGGGCGTGCCGATGCTCCCCGTGGTGGCCAAGGACACCAAGGTCGCGCGCGAGATGATCGCGTACACGGTCGCGATGATCGCCTGCTCGCTGCTGCTGATCCCGGTGCAGGGCATGACCTGGGTCTACGGGGTCGTCGCCCTGGGTCTCGGGCTCTGGTTCCTCTGGGCGTGCATCGGGCTGCTGCGTCGTGCGGAGCACCCGGAGGCCGGCAAGCTGCGCGCGATGAGCGTCTTCCACGCGTCGATCACGTATCTCACGCTGCTCTCCGTCGCGATCGCGGTGGACGTCTTCCTGCCCTTCTGACGGGTGGCGGACGACGGATGAGCGAGACGGCGCTCGGCTCGGCACTCGAGATCTACCTGGCGCACCTCACCGTCGAACGCGGCCTCTCGACCAACACGCTGCTGGCGTACCGGCGCGACCTCGCGCGGTACACGGCGTTCCTGCGCGACCGGGGCTGCACCGCGCCCGGTGACGTCGACGAGCAGGCCGTCGAGGACTTCCTGCTCGCGGTCCGCACCGGGTCCGACGGGCGCACCGCGCTCTCGGCGTCGTCGGCGGCCCGGACGGTCGTCGCCGTGCGGGGTTGGCACAAGTTCTTGCTGCTCGACGGGATGACCAGCCTGGACCCGGCCAGCACGGTCAAGCCGCCCGCCCAGCCCAAGCGGCTGCCCAAGGCGATCTCCGTCGACGACGTCGAGCGGCTGCTGGACGCCGCCGGGCTGGGCGACGGCGCCGTGCCGCTGCGGGACCGCGCGCTGCTCGAGCTGGTCTACGGCACGGGCGCGCGCATCTCCGAGGCGGTCGGGCTCGACGTCGACGACCTGGACCGGACCCCCGGCCGCGCGGCCGTCCGGCTGTTCGGCAAGGGCAGCAAGGAGCGCGTGGTGCCGCTGGGCTCGTTCGCGCTCGACGCCGTCGAGGCCTACCTGGTGCGGGGGCGCCCGGCGCTGGCGGTCGGCAGCAAGGGCGGCTCGCCGGGGATCTTCCTCAACACCCGCGGCGCCCGGCTGAGCCGGCAGAGCGCCTGGGCGGTGCTGCGGGTGGCCGCGGAGCGCGCCGGGCTCGCGGGGGCCGAGCACATCTCCCCGCACACGCTGCGGCACTCGTTCGCCACCCACCTGCTGGCCGGCGGCGCCGACGTCCGGGTGGTCCAGGAGCTGCTCGGGCACGCGTCGGTGACCACGACGCAGATCTACACGATGGTCACCCCGGACACGCTGCGCGAGGTGTACGCCGCCTCCCACCCGCGGGCGCGATGAGCGTCACTCCCACGCCGGTCTGTCGCGCGGTCATCGGGCCCCCCGCTCCGGTAGGTTGTCCCGCGTGGTGAGCCAGCAGACGACCGACCCGCAGCTCGACGCCGTCGGGCGGCCGATGCCCGTGTTCCCCGAGCCCCCGCCGCTCGCCTCCCACGGTCCGGCCCGCGTCATCGCGCTGTGCAACCAGAAGGGCGGCGTCGGCAAGACGACGACCACCATCAACCTGGCGGCCGCGCTGGCCGAGTACGGCCGCAAGGTGCTCATCGTCGACTTCGACCCGCAGGGTGCCGCGTCGGTGGGCCTGGGCGTGAGCCCGCACGAGCTGGACCGCACCGTCTACAACCTGCTCATGGAGCGCGACGCGGACATCCGCTCGCTCATCCACGAGACCGCCTTCCCGGGGCTGCACCTGCTGCCGGCGAACATCGACCTCTCGGCCGCCGAGGTGCAGCTGGTGGGGGAGGTGGCCCGCGAGTCGGTGCTCTCCCGGACCCTGCGCCCGATCCTCGACGACTACGACGTCGTGATGATCGACTGCCAGCCCTCGCTCGGGCTCCTCACGGTCAACGCCCTGACGGCCGCGCACGGCGTGCTCATCCCGCTGGAGTGCGAGTTCTTCGCGCTGCGCGGCGTCGCGCTGCTGGTGGAGACCATCGAGAAGGTGCGCGACCGGCTCAACCCGCGCCTCGAGGTCGACGGCATCCTGGCGACGATGTACGACCCGCGCACGCTGCACGCCCGCGAGGTCGTCGCGCGCGTGAGCGAGGCCTTCGGCGACACGCTGCTGCACACGGTGATCAGCCGGACCGTGAAGTTCCCGGACGCGACCGTGGC
>NZ_JBFULZ010000326.1:0-2148 GCF_054049635.1 Cellulomonas sp. P5_C6
GTCGAGGCCGGCCCAGGCCTGGCGCGCACGCCGGCGGACGAGCCGGGCGCCGGGCTCGTCCGCGCGGGGCCCGGTGGCCAGCTCGCCGCCGAGACCCTCGATCAGCGCACCGAACCGCTCCGACGCCAGCCACGTCTCGAGCTCGTCGAAGGCGAGCTGTCGCGCCGCGGCGCGGTCCTCGTCCACGCGCTGGAGGACGGGCCCGAGCACCAGACCCGGGTCCTCGCGCAGGATCCGGCGCAGGAGGACCTGCTGGACGACGTGTGCGTCCCGGGCCGCGCCGAGCACGTGCCCGAGGTCCGCCAGCTCGACCCGCAGCGGGTCGGTGACGGTCCGGTCCAGCGCCGGTCGGTAGACGGACAGAGCCGCGCGGAGCCGGCGGGTGGACACCCGGGCGGCGTGCACCGCTTCGTCGTCCTCGTCACGGAGCCCGGGCACGGCGGCCAGGAGGTGCTCGACCTGCACGGAGACGTACGCCTGCACGACCTGACCTGCGGTGTCGCCGGATGCCATGGGTCGAGGTTGGCACGCTCCGGCCGTGCCCGCCCACGTCTGCCGCGCGGCGCGCCGCCCGTACGGCCACCCACCGGTATCTCCGGCGACGTGCGCCGCTCCTGAGRTGAGTCCAGGTGGCGTCGTCGCCGCCCGGACGGGTCGATCCGCAGGGGGTGCTCGGATGGTCCTCGACGCGCAGGACGTCGTTCGGACGGCGTCGGATGCCCGGCACGCGGACGTGCGCGCGCTCCTCGCCGAGTACGCGCGGGTGGTGCGGGCGGCCGAGGAGCTGCACGGGCTGGTCTGGGTCCGGACCCGTCCACCGGGATCGGCACCGTGCGCGAGCTGGTGGCGGCTCCCGCGGCCGACCCTCGGGCTGCGCATCCTGGTGGTCCGGCACGTGACCCGGTCGGTGGACGCGCTGTCCCGGACGTACGCGCGCCAGGCCGCGCTGGGTGAGCTCGACGAGCAGGGGCTGCGGACCCGCCAGATGATCGCCGACTACCGGGCCGCGCTCCAGCCGATCCCCTGGAAGTCGGTCCTCGTCCTGTCCGCGATCGCCGGGCTGCTGGTCACGCGGGTCCTGGTCGGGGCGAGCGCCGACGTCGTCGCGTACATCCTCAACGTCAACGCGCTCGAGGGGGAGCAGCAGCAGGCGCTCACGCGGATGGTCGACCGGCTGCTCTCCTTCTCGACGACGCTGTCTCCCGCCGGCCTGGTCGACCAGGTGACCGCGGCGCGGGACGTCGGCCTCTCGGGGCTGCTCGTGCTCGCCATGCTGATGCTCCTCGCGGCGTACGTCGTGCTGAGGCCGATGTCGACGGTGTTCCGGGTCAAGCGGATGCTCTTCAACCTCTGCGACGCGCCCGACCTGAGCCGGACCACGTCCACCTGGCACGTCCCGCGGGCGACCGGCATCTACGCCCGCGAGCGGGTGGTGTTCCGCGACGCCGGGTGCGCGGAGCCCACCGAGACCGCGCTGGACCTGGCGCTGAGCATGCTCGGGGTCCTGCTCGTCTGCGCGCTCTTCCTGCGGCTCTGGGCCTTCGACCCCTACACGGGCCGGCTGCTGCTGTCCGGCGGGGCGCTGCCCAGCGACTACGGCTTCATCGCGCTGACCGTGCTGCTCGCGGCCGCCCGTGCGGCGTGGCTGGTCCGGGCGATGCGATCGCGGCGGGCGGGCAGCCCACCCGGCGCGCTGCCGACCGTGCGGGTGCTCCCGGCGACCGCCCGGCTGGTCGACCAGCGCTCGCCCCTCGAGACGTTCGGGTGGCTGCTGGCCACGTCGTTCGTCATGGTCGGGTGGCTGGTGATCCCGGTCGTCTTCTACCGGTTGTGGTCGCAGATCACCGACGCGGAGGCGGAGGGCGAGACCCGGGCGCTCGCGGCCAGGCACCACCCGTACCGGTCCTTCACGTTCGCCGGCGTGGCGGTCGCGGCCGGGATCGCGACCCCCGTCGTCGTCGCGGTGCTCACGTGCCGAGCCGTCCGCGCGCACGCCGGCCGTGCCCGGGTCGRCATCGCAAGGATCGTCGTCGCCGTGCTGGGCGTCGTCGCGTGGACCATCGCGCTGACCGTCTGGTGGGTCTCCGACGACGACGACACGATCCTCGTGTCGTCCACCGCCCTCGCCCTGGCCGTCGGGATCTCCGG
>NZ_JBFULZ010000327.1:0-2106 GCF_054049635.1 Cellulomonas sp. P5_C6
GTCGTGCTCGGGGCGGGGTCGAGCCAGACGGCCGCGCGCGGTCGCGGTCTGCTCCCCGAGCTCGCGCGCGACGAGGTGGTCGGCCGGGTCGAGGGCGTGGTCGTCGTGGAGCCGACCCTGGTCCCACCGGCCTGGCCGGGCGCGCCGGAGCGGGTGCGGATCGTGCTGGCGGCGGACCGCGCGGCGGCCGGCGGGCGGACCTCCGGCGCGACGGGTCGGGTCCTCGTGCTCGGTCCGTCGAGCTGGATGGCGGTGCCCTTCGGAGCCCGGGTCGGTGCGGTCGGGGGAGTCCGCGCCGGGCAGACCGGGAGCCGGGTCGTCGCGGTGCTGCTGACCGGGGCCGCGCCGGACGTGCTCGGGCCGCCGCCGTCCTGGGACGCCTCGGCCTCCGCCTTCCGCGACGGGGTGCGCGGCCTGGCGGCGGAGCTCCCCGGTGATGCGGGCGCGCTGCTCGCCGGGGTGAGCGTGGGCGACACCCGCGCGGTCCCCGACGACCTGACCGCGGCGATGCGCACCGCCGGTCTGACGCACGTGACCGCGGTGTCCGGCGCCCACTTCTCGCTCGTCGCCGCCCTCGTCCTCGCGCTGGCGTCCGCGGTCCGCCTGCCCCGCGCCGCCCGGGTCGCGCTGACCGTGCTGGCGATGGCGGCGATGGTGCTGCTCGTCCACCCGTCGCCGAGCGTCCTGCGCGCAGCGGCGATGGGCCTCGTGGCCGTGCTCGGGGTGCTGCTCGGTCGCCCGCACCGGGCGCCCGCGGCGCTTGCGGGGACCGTCGTGCTGCTCCTGATCGCCGACCCGTGGCTGGCCGGGGAGCTCGGGTTCGTGCTCTCGGTGCTCGCCACGGGCGGACTCGTCCTGGTGGGCGGACCGCTCGCCGAGCGCTGGTCCGCGGGATGCGGACGTCCGGTCGCGACCGCGCTGGCCCTGCCCGTGGCGGCGCAGCTGGTCTGCGCGCCCGCGATCCTGGTCGCGACGCCCACCGTCGCCCTCTATGCCGTGCCGGCGAACCTGCTGGTCGCCCCGGCGCTCGCGCCCGCCACGGTGCTCGGCATCGCCGCCGGCGGCGTCGCCCCGTGGTGGCCGGCGGCGGCGCACCTGCTCGCCCTCGGCTCGGGTGCCGCATGCTGGTGGATCGGGGCCGTCGCGCGCACGGCGGCCGCCGCACCCGGCGCGCAGGTCGCGTGGCTGCCCGGCTGGGCGGGCGTCGCGGTGCTCACGGTGGCCGGTGCGTGCGTGATCCGGTTGGCCGTGGTCCGAGGGACCGCGCGAGAGCGTCGGTGACGTCTGGCAGGCTGTGCCCGTGCCTCCCGCAGCCCGCCGTCCAGCCACCCGCACCGCGGGCGTCTCGTGGGAGGCGGTCGAGCTCGCCCCCGTGCTGCTGGTCAGCGGCACCGAAGGGCTGCTCGCCGATCGTGCGGTCGACCGGGTCGTGTCGCTGGCACGCGCCGCGGACGCGGGCGTCGAGGTGACCCGGCTCGACGCCGCCGAGTACACGGTGGGCACGCTGGGCGTGGTCACCAGCCCCAGCCTGTTCGCCGAGGACAAGGTCGTCGTCGTCGACGGCCTCGAGCGCGCGAGCGACGACCTGCTGAACGACGTGACCGAGTACATCGCCTCGCCGCCGGGCGACGTGGTGCTGGTGCTCCGGCACGGCGGCGGTCAGCGCGGCAAGAAGCTCCTGGACACGCTGCGCTCGACGGGCGTGCCCACGGTGGCGTGCGACGCGATCAAGTCGGACGGCGACAAGAGCGCCTTCGTCACGGCCGAGCTGCGCCGGGCGGGACGCCGCGCCGATGCCCAGGCCGTGCGCGCGCTGGTCGACGCTGTGGGCAGCGACCTGCGTGAGCTCGCCGCGTCGTGCGGGCAGCTCGTCGCGGACACCACCGGCCTGATCGGCCCCGAGGTGGTCGAGCGGTACTACGGCGGCCGGATCGAGGCGACCGGGTTCCGCGTCGCCGACGCGGCGGTCGCCGGTCAGTCGGGCCAGGCGGTGGCGCTCCTGCGGCACGCGCTCGCCACCGGCGTCGACCCCGTGCCGGTGGTCGCCGCCCTGGCGGCCAAGCTGCGGGTGCTGGCCAAGGTCGCGGCGGTGCGCGGACGCGGGGC
>NZ_JBFULZ010000328.1:0-2102 GCF_054049635.1 Cellulomonas sp. P5_C6
CGGCGGCGTCGGCGTCATGCTGGCGACGACGGTCCTGGCCCGCACCGGGCGCGGCGACCAGACGGTGCTGCTGAGCGTCGGGGTGCTGGCGGGCGCCCTGTCGTTCGTGGGCGTGCTGGTCGGCGCCGTGTTCTGGGTGCCCAAGGTCGTCTCGCTGACCGGGMGCCTGCTGGCCCGCACGGGGACCAGCGCACGGCTCGCGGCGGCGAACACGGTGCGCAACCCGCGCCGGACCGCCGCCACGAGCGCCGCGCTGCTCATCGGCGTCACGCTCGTCGCCATGATGAGCACCGGTGCCGCGAGCGCACGGGTGTCGCTGGCCCAGGAGCTCGACGAGCACTACCCGGTGGACCTGATGGTCGACGGCACGGTCCAGGACGGCGACCCGACCCTGTCGCCCGAGGTCGCCACCGCCGTGTCCGGGGTGGCCGGCGTCGACACCGTGCTCGAGATGCGCACGGCGCCGGTCCTGGTCGGCGACGCGTGGATCACGGTCGCGGCACCGGCACAGGGGTCCGCGGCGGACGTGGTGAGCGACCCGAGCACGGTCGAGGGCCTGACGGACGGCACGGTGCTGCTGCCGAAGATCTCGGCCGACGCCGCCTCCGACGGCGCCCTGCCGATCACCGCGTACGCGAGCCCCTGGGACGAGTCGGTGACCGCGCCCGGTGGCACGCCCGTCTCCCTCGTGCCGGTGGCCAGMGACCTGGGCGGGATCTACGGCCTGGTCACGCCCGCCACCCTGGAGGCGCTCGCCCCGTCGGCGCCCGTCTCGATGCTGTGGGTGAGCCTCGAGCCCGGCGCGGACGCGGCCCTCGTCCTGCAGGACGTCCGGGCGGCCCTGCCCGACACCCCGGCGGAGGTGACCAGCGCCGGCGCCCAGCGGGCCTCGTACGAGCGGGTGGTCGACACGCTGCTCGCGGTAGTCGTCGGCCTGCTCGGCGTGGCCGTGGTCATCGCCCTGATCGGCGTCGCCAACACGCTGTCGCTGTCCGTCCTCGAACGCCGCCGCGAGTCGGCGACCCTGCGGGCGATCGGGCTGTCGCGCCGCCAGCTGCGCTGGATGCTCGCGGTCGAGGGCATGCTCATCGCCGGCGTCGGCGCCGTGCTGGGCGCCGGGCTCGGTCTGCTCTACGGCTGGGCCGGCGCGGTGATCGTGTTCGGGCAGATCGGCGACGTGGTCCTGGTGGTCCCGTGGACCGATCTCGCGCTGCTGCTGGTCGTGGCGCTCGCGGCGGGCCTGCTCGCCTCGGTCCTGCCGGGCCGGTCCGCCGCCCGCACGTCCCCGGTGGCCGCGCTGGCGGTCGACTGACCGACCCCCACAGGCCCACCGAGACGACCGGTGGGCCTGTGGGCGGCACGGCGCGTCCCCGGGTCGTCGCGCCGGGACCTCGGGCACGACCGCGGCCGTGCAGGGTCGTCCGGTGCGGTTCACCCTGCTCCACCCCGACCCCGTGCGCGGTCCCGGTCTGGTCACCACGGACGTCGAGGCGGACGCCGGCACGCCGCTGGCGGCCCTGCGGCCCGCGTTGTCCCGCGTGAGCGGGTACGGCGGGTGGGCCGGCTCCTCCGTCGTGGCCGTCGACGACGTCCCCCTGGACGAGCACCACGTCGTCGGGCAGCCGCCGCTGGTCGAGGGCTGCGTCCTGCGCGTGGGCGTCGGTCCGCGCCCAGTCGCGTCGGCGGCCGCGCACGCGCCGTGGCACGTCGCGGTCGTCGCCGGGCCGGACTGCGGGGGGCTGGTCGCGCTCGCCGACGGCACCACAGTGACCGTCACGCCCGACGGCTCGGCGCCGGGCTCGAGGGTCCTCGAGGTGCAGGACCCGGCGCTCGAGGTGGTCCGCGTCCGCCTGCGCCACGGCCGCGTGCGGGTCCGGACCCAGCGCCGCTGGCGACGGTGGCGACCGGACCGGCCCGTGCGGACCGGCGGCACGACGCTCGTGCTGCGCTCCTCCCGCACCGACGACCCGGCGCCCGAGACGCCGCCCGACCCGTTCGGCCGGCCGGCGGCGTGGTTGACCCCGCTGGTCGGTTCCGTCGCGCTCGCGCTGGCGCTGCGGCAGCCGTTGCTGGCGGCGGCCGGCCTCGTCGCGCCTCTGCTC
>NZ_JBFULZ010000329.1:0-2092 GCF_054049635.1 Cellulomonas sp. P5_C6
GGCGTCGCGCACCAGGTGCTCGGTCTCGGCCCGTGCCGTCTCGTGGCGCTCGGCGTCCTCGCGCTCGGCGGCCTCGCGGCGGGAGGCGATCGTCAGCTCCGCGTCCGCCAGCTGCTGCTCGGCGGAGCGCACCAGCTCGTCGGCGTGAGTCTTCGCCGACGTGGTGAGCTCGGCAGCGGCCCGACGCGCGTCGGTGAGCGCGCGCTCGACCTCGAGGCGGGTGCGCTCGCGCAGCTCGCCGGTCTCCCGGTCGGCGGCCGACCGGAGCTCGCCGGTCTCGCGTGCGGTGACCTCCTGGAGCTCCGCGGCCTCGCGGGTCGTGACGTCGCGCAGGTGGGCGGTCTCGTGGGTGGCGCGCTCGCGCAGCTCGCCGGTCTCGCGCTCGGCCTGCGCCCGCAGGTCGGCCGCGTACCGCTCGGCGTCGCCGCGCAGGGCCACGACCGTCTGGTCGGACTCGGCCCGCTGGGCCGCGAGCTCGTCGGACGTCTTCGAGCGCAGCTCGCCGGTCTCGCGCTCGGCCTGGGCGCGGACGAAGGCCGCGTACTGCTCGGCCTCGACGCGCAGGGCGGCCACCTCGGCGGCGACCCGCTGCTGCAGCGCGGCGGCATCCCGCTCCGCCGCCGCACGCACGCCGTCGGCGTACTCCTGCGTCTGCACGCGCAGCGACGTGACCTCCTCGGCGGCCTGCTGGCGGGCGGCGCCCACCTCGGCCGCGGCGTCGCTGCGCTGCTGCGCCACGTACCGGTCGACCTCGACCCGGGCTGCGGCCAGCTCGGCCTCGACGCGCTGACGCAGCTCGGTGGTGTCGGCGTCCGCGCCCTGTCGCAGGTCCTGCGCGTAGCGCTCGGCGTCCTCGCGCTGGGCGGTGGTCTCGATCTCGGCGCGCGACCGCAGCTCGCTGGCGGTCCGCTCGGTCGCGATGCGCAGCTGCGTCGCCTCGTGCTCGACGCTGGCGCGCAGCGTTCCGAGCTCGCGCTCGAGCGAGCTGCGCCGCTCGCTCTCCTCGGTGGTGATGGCGCTCTGGATGCGGGCGGCCTCGCGCTCGGCGGAGCCGACGAGCTCCTCGGCCCGGCGCTGCGCGGCCAGGAGCGTGCTCTCGGCCTCCGACGACGCCGTCGTGCGGACCTCGTCCGCCTCGCGGCGGGCGGTGGCGACGACCTCGGCGACCTCGTTCTCGGCGCGGGCGCGCAGCTGGCCGGAGGCGAGCTTGGCGCGGGCCAGCGCGTCGGCGGCCTGGGCGTTCGCCTGCGTCACGACGTCCGAGGACTGCTCCTCGGCGGAGCGCAGGAGCTGCTCGATGCGCGAGCCCAGCCCGGAGTAGGTGGGGCGCTCGGCCTCGCGGAGCTGGCGGTGCGCCTCGGAGAGCTCACCGGCGACCTGCATGGCGCGGCCGTCGAGCGACTCCACCTGGGCGCGGGCGTCGGCGAGGGCCTTCTCGAGCCCGGAGATGCGTTCGTCGACGGCTTCGCGCTCGTATCCACGGAAGTTGACGACGGGGAAAGGGGTCCGGGCGTCGGGCACGAGCAGTCCTCCTGGGCACGGTGGCTCCGCGCGGAGCGGCCTCGGTCGAGGCGCTCGTCGACTACCGGAGCCCGGCGGACAGGATACGCGTGTTCACGGTGCTGCGGTCGGCCTCCTGCGCTCGCCTGCACACCCGGGGCGATCCGTCCACTCGATCCCGGTTCGGTCGTGACGAGCCCCTCTGCCTATCCTGGGGCCTCTCGTCCCTGGAGGATCCTGCGTGCTCAAGCGACTGATCATCGCCGCCGTCGGCGTCGTCGGACTGGTCGTCATCGGTCTCGGCATCGCGTCCGCGACGGTGTGGCGAGCCGACGACGTGCTCGTGGCGACGACGTCCGGCGACCAGCACACCCTCGTCACCGAGCCCGGTGTCCTGGAGCTCGGCGGAGACCCCGTCACCGTCAAGGTCACCGTGCCCGGCGGCGGCCCGGTCGTCCTCKCCGTCGGCCGCGACACCGACGTCGCCGGCTGGGTGGGCTCGGACGCGCACGGCACCGTCACCGGCCTGTCCGGCTGGCACTCGCTCGCCGTCGACGACGTCGCCGCCCCGGCCCCGAGCCCGGCACCGACC
>NZ_JBFULZ010000330.1:0-2067 GCF_054049635.1 Cellulomonas sp. P5_C6
GCCCCGGCCCTTGCGGCCCCGGCGCACGCGGACGCTGCCGTGTCCGGCCCTGCTCGAGTCAAGGGAAGAAGACGCATGAAGACCATCGAGGACCTCGGCGACCTGC
The DNA here is from genome assembly GCF_054049635.1 of Cellulomonas sp. P5_C6. NCBI lineage: Bacteria > Bacillati > Actinomycetota > Actinomycetes > Micrococcales > Cellulomonadaceae > Cellulomonas > Cellulomonas sp. P5_C6. Next base: position 107 of record NZ_JBFULZ010000330.1, read on the forward strand.
GCGGCAAGCGCGTGCTGGTCCGCTCCGACTTCAACGTGCCGCTCGACGGCACGACCATCACCGACGACGGCCGCGTGCGCGCGGCCCTCCCGACGCTCGAGGCGCTGCTCGCCGCCGGCGCGCGGGTCGTCGTCATGGCCCACCTCGGCCGCCCGAAGGGTGCGCCGGAGGACAAGTACTCGCTCAAGCCCGTCGCGGTCCGGCTGTCCGAGCTGCTCGGCAAGCCCGTGCTCCTGGCGGACGACGTCGTCGGCGACTCGGCCAAGAGCACCGTCGCGGCCCTGCAGGACGGCGAGATCGCCCTGCTCGAGAACATCCGGTTCGACCCGCGCGAGACGTCCAAGGTCGACGCCGAGCGTGCCGAGCTGGCCGGTGAGCTGGCGTCGCTGGCCGACGTGTTCGTGTCGGACGGCTTCGGCGTCGTGCACCGCAAGCAGGCGTCGGTCTACGACGTCGCGCTGGTGCTCCCGCACGCGGTCGGCAAGCTCGTCCTCAAGGAGGTCGCGTCGCTGCGCAAGGCGACCGACGACCCCGCGCGGCCCTACGTGGTCGTCCTCGGCGGCTCGAAGGTGTCGGACAAGCTCGGCGTCATCGCCAACCTGCTGACCAAGGCGGACCGCCTGCTCATCGGCGGCGGCATGCTCTTCACGTTCCTGGCGGCCAAGGGCTACCCGGTCGGCAATTCGCTGCTCGAGGCCGACCAGATCGACACCGTCAAGGGCTACCTGGCGCAGGCCGAGGCCGCCGGCGTCGAGATCGTGCTGCCGACCGACATCGTCGTCGCCGACGAGTTCAAGGCCGACAGCCCGGCGCGCGTCGTCCCCGCCGACGCGATCCCGGACGGCAAGATCGGGCTCGACATCGGCCCCGACTCGAGCGCGCTCTTCGCGAGCAAGATCGTCGACGCCAAGACGGTCGTCTGGAACGGCCCCGCCGGCGTGTTCGAGTTCGAGGCGTTCTCGGGCGGCACCCGTGCCGTCGCGCAGGCGCTCGTGGACGCGGGCACCAACGGCGGCTTCACCATCGTCGGCGGTGGCGACTCCGCCGCGGCCGTGCGCACGCTCGGCTTCGACGAGGCCGGGTTCGGACACATCTCGACCGGTGGTGGCGCGAGCCTCGAGTTCCTCGAGGGCAAGACGCTCCCCGGCATCGCGGTTCTGGAGGACTGATCGTGGCGACTCGCACCCCGCTGATGGCGGGCAACTGGAAGATGAACCTGGACCACCACCAGGCCACGCACACCGTGCAGAAGCTCGCGTGGACGCTCAAGGACGCCCGCCACGACTTCGGCAAGGTCGAGGTCTGCGTGCTGCCGCCGTTCACCGACCTGCGCAGCGTGCAGACGCTCGTGGACGCCGACAAGCTCGAGCTGGTCTACGGCGCGCAGGACGTCTCGGCGCACGCGTCGGGCGCGTACACCGGGGAGATCTCGCCGGCGTTCCTGGCCAAGCTCGGCGTCACCTACGTCGCGATCGGGCACTCCGAGCGCCGCGAGTACCACAACGAGTCGGACGAGCTCATCAACGCGAAGGTCAAGTCCGCGCTCGGCGCCGGCCTGATCCCGATCCTGTGCGTCGGCGAGGTGCTCGAGGTCCGCAAGGCCGGCGAGCACGTGCCGCACACCCTCGCGCAGCTGGACGGCGCCCTGGCCGGTCTCACGGCCGAGCAGGTCGCCACCCTCGTCGTGGCATACGAGCCCGTCTGGGCCATCGGCACCGGCGAGACGGCGACGCCCGAGGACGCCCAGGAGCTGGCCGCGGCGATCCGCACGCGCATCGGCGAGCTGTACGACGCCGCGACGGCCGACGCGGTCCGCGTGCTCTACGGCGGCTCCGTGAAGTCGTCGAACGTCGCCTCGATCATGGCCAAGCCCGACGTCGACGGCGCGCTCGTCGGCGGCGCGAGCCTGGACCCCGAGGAGTTCGCCGCGATCGCGCGCTACCAGTCGCACGCCGTCGGTC
>NZ_JBFULZ010000331.1:0-2008 GCF_054049635.1 Cellulomonas sp. P5_C6
CGCGACGATCGAACCGTCCGACGTCTCCGCGCTGGCCAAGCCGCTGGTCATCGCCTTCGTCTTCGGCATCGTGGGCATCGGGCTGTTCTCCGCCCTCGTCGGCAAGCTCCTCGGCTACAGCGTCCCGATGTCGGTCGCAATCGGGCTGACCGCGCTCTACGGTTTCCCAGGCACCATGATCCTGGCCCAAGAAGCCGCCCGCGGCGCCGGGGACTCACCCGAAGAGACCGCCGCCATCGAGCACGAGATCCTGCCCAAGATGATCGTCGCCGGCTTCGCCACGGTCACCATCACCTCCGTGATCGTGACCAGCATCCTCGTCGGCGGCATCGGAGGCGGGTAACCAGCTGTCTCGAAGGGTCGAGCAAGGTCTCTGAAGCCCGAAGCGAGGTGCAATCGGTCCGTCGGAGAGTCGACGCGACGGCCGCGCGGCGCGAAGTGCCGCCAGTTGTGTACGACTCGAGATCGTCAGATCGTCGAGCTGTGACCTCGTCCTGGCCGAGGCGTTGCAGCTGGAGGCATGCTTAGAGATCAGCAAGCGCGCCCAAGGGGATCCCACCCCCACGTTTACCCCACGAATTCTGTGCACAGCGACACTCGACAACAGTCACCAATGCGGGGTCGTCGCGGCTGCGCGTCGCCCAAATTTGCAGATCACACGCAGTTTCGCCAGGTGGTGCGAGATACCGAGGGAGACACTTTCGGCCCCCGGATTTCTTCGAGGGATCGCAGGTTCAAATCCTGTCAGCCCGACAGATCCGCGAGGCACGGAAGCCGTGTCTGACGTGCGGAAACAGACCGCGAGGGCCGTACCCACCTAGCTCCGGGTACGGCCCGGGCGGTGTCTGCCTCTCACGAACTTCTCACGAGTCGCCGGAGGTCATCCGCTCCCAGGCCGAGCCGGTCGGCCCGCCCGTGACCGTGCCGATCAACGCGGACAACCGCGCCGCCGCTGCTGCGATCCCGGACCGCTTACCATGCGCCATCGGTTTCGTTCGGAGGACATCTCTCATGCCTAGCCTGTTCCGGGCACGCGTTACGGCGTTGTTGACGCTTGTCACGTTGTTCGCGGCTGGCTGTGCCGCTAGCGACAGGCCCATCGCCCCCAAAGATGAGGGGACAGTTCGCGCGGCTGTGGCGGAATTGACGCCGCCACCAGGATATGAGCAAAGCAGCGACTGCCCCGTCCAGGACGCGAAGTGCTTCACGAGCGAGGCGCATAGCGACGGACCCCTGGACGCCAGTGCCCGCTCGCTACTAGAAGCTTTTGGGCTCCATGTAGATACCGACAGCGTCACGTGCTCGTCCGTAGCAAGCGGGCCGTCATCGATCGCCGATTGCGTCGCCTTTGGACGGATTGGCAATGTGCAGTTTGCTGTCACGATAACCTCAACAACGAGGAGGCCTGGAAGTTCGATGGCCCAAGGTACGACCATAATGGTCGCACCGTCTCGAATCGAAGACTGAAGCGATACTCACGCGCACCATTCGCAGGATGAACGGCGCACCCCGCGATTTCCACGTGAGCGTCGGGACGGAACCTCTCACGAGCGACCGAGAGTCACCCGTTCGCGGGCCGGGCCGGTCGGCCCCGTGTCCGTGAATGTGGATAGCCGCGCCGCTGCTGCTGCGACTTCGGTTCGTCCACCGTGTCGCCGCCGGACGTGAGGGGCCAGCGACCACGGATTGCATTGAGGCTTCTGCGGGGCGATGCGCTTCTCCTCCTAATCGAGCAGCTGGTCGAGTCGCCGGGGTGGGTCATGACCGGCGGCAGTGACCTCGTCCCTGGCCGAGGCGTGGGACCACGCGTCCCAGCTGGATACGTCGGCCCGGGCGTCATGTACGCGCACGATCGTCGGGCCGGTTTCAGTCGGCGTTGTTGTGGTCGTCATGTCGCCCGTCCTGTCGCTGGTGGTGAGCGTTCCGTGGGAGTCCCTCAAGCGTGGATTGGTCCAGGTCCCGGGAGAGGACCGGACGCGCGGGACCCTCCTCCCGCGGGGACGATTCG
>NZ_JBFULZ010000332.1:0-2007 GCF_054049635.1 Cellulomonas sp. P5_C6
CCGCCCGGGCGGCGCGCGCCTGCGCGGCGCGGCGAGCCGCGTCGGCGGTGATCCGGTCCTGGGTGCCGTGCGGTCGGTCCACGGTGGTGCCTCCTGTCGCGCTCCCGGTGGCCACCGGGAGCCCCTTGCCCGGGGTCAGCAGCCCCGCGGTACTGCTCGCCGTCGGCCCGCACTCCGCGGAGGCGGCCTCCTGGCGGATGCGCCGATCGCTCACCGCGACCACGCGCAGCGCCTCGGAGAACCGGTCGTCCGCCCGGGACTCCAGCAGCTGCTGCCGGTGCCGCAGCTTGTGCGGCACCAGGTACGCCACCCACAGGACCACCAGCGCGAGCGCGACCGGTCCTGCGAGATCGTTCACGTCATGACGGTAGGCGTCGGGACGTCGCGTCCCGCGGACCGCCGCGGCGTGTCGGCCTGTGTGTCACCGTTCCGGACGGTGTCACCCGTTCCGGACGGCGTCACCCGTGCCGGGTCCGCCAGCGCTTGAGCAGGCCGCCCGGGACGTCCTCGACCGTGAGGGCGAACGTCCGGTGGTCGCACCAGCGGTCCTGGATGTGCAGGTACTTCTCGCGCAGCCCCTCGTCGCGGAACCCGAGCTTCTCGACGACGCGCAGCGACGGCCCGTTCTCCGGGCGGATGTTGATCTCGACCCGGTGCAGCTCGAGCGCGGTGAAGCAGTGGTCCGTGGCCAGCGCGACGGCGGTCGGCGTGATGCCCATGCCGGCGACGTGCTCGGACACCCAGTACCCGATGGCCGCGGAGCGCAGCGAGCCGTACGTGATCGAGGAGACCGTGAGCTGGCCGACCAGCCGCCCGTCGAGGTCGATGGCGAACGGCAGGGTCACCCCGGCGCGCGCCTGCGTCGACAGCGAGCGCACGAAGGTGCCGAACGACGGCCGGGGACCCGTGACCGGCACGGGGCTGGTGGCGTCCCACGGCTCGAGCCAGGCGGCGTTCTGCGCGCGCAGTGCCATCCAGATCTCCTGGTCGCGGCGCCGCAGGGGGCGCAGCCGCACGTCCCCGTCGACGAGCACAGCGGGCCAACCGGTCGCCATCAGCCCTCCAGCACGAGGCAGTGGATCACCTGGCGGGGGTGCACCGTCAGGTCCTGCTCGCCGACGACCGCGAGCGCGTTGGCCTGCGCCAGCGCGTTGATCGTCGGTGCCGACGGGTCGCCGATCGGCGTCACGCGATACCCCTCGTCGGGCGATCCGAGCACGGTGGCGGGCACGAACTGCCGCAGCCCCGGCGGGGAGAGCCACCCCTCGGTGACCTCGGCGGCGACCGACGGCCGGAACAGCTCGGCGTGCCCGGCCATGGCCCGCAGCGCCGGGCGGACGAAGACCTCGAACGACACCTGCGCGGCGACGGGGTGCCCCTGCAGCGCGAAGATCGGCACGGACTTGTCGCTGGCCAGCTCGTCGGCCACGGTCCCGAACCCGTGCCGCTGCCCGGGCGTCATGGCGATCTGGTCGAGCCGGACGCTGCCCATCGGCGCGAGCACGTCCTTGACGGTGTCGTGCGTCAGCTCGGACAGCCCCCCGGTGATCACGATCAGGTCGGCGCGGACCAGCTGGTCCTCGAGCGCCTCGCGCAGGATCGCCCGGTCGTCGCCCAGGATGCCGACGCGGACCGAGGTGGCGCCGGCGTCGCGGACCGCGGCCTCGAGCGCGTGCCCGTCGGCCTCGAACACGCCGCCACCGCCCGCCCGGTCGGCATGCGTGCCCGGCTCGATCAGCTCGTCACCGACGGAGAGCAGGACGACGCGGGGCGTCGGGTGCACGCGCAGCCGCCCGCGACCCATGGCCGCGGCCAGCGCCAGCTGCCGGGCCCCCAGCCGCGTGCCCTGCTGCAGCACCACGTCGCCCGCACGCACGTCGGAGGCCGCCGCGCGCACGTGCTGACCCGCGACGGCGGGGCGCTGCATGGCGACGCGGGCGGTCCCGCGGTCGGTCTCCTCGAGCGGGACGACGGCGTCGGCCCCCAGCGGCAGCGGCGCGCCGGACG
>NZ_JBFULZ010000333.1:0-1999 GCF_054049635.1 Cellulomonas sp. P5_C6
GTCCTGGCCTGCGCGGACAGCTGGTCGGCCCGGCGCGCGAACGCCCGGGCCAGCGATGCCGGGACGGGCACGGGCGCGCCCGGCGGCAGGGCGTCGAACCCCTCGTCCGTGAGCTCGAGCAGCGCGAGGGGGTTGCCGCCGGTGGACGCGAGCAGCCGGGCGCGGTCCTCGTCGGAGAGCCGCACGCCGAGGGAGCCGGCCAGGGATGCCGCGTCGTCGGCGGCGAGACCCGTGAGCTCCAGCGTCGGCAGCCCGGCCGACCCGACGACCGACGGCGCCTCGTCCCGCACGGCCAGCAGGACGACGACCGGGTCGGCGGTGAGGCGTCGCGCCGCGAAGCACAGCGCCTGCGCCGACGGCGGGTCGAGCAGGTGGGCGTCGTCGACCAGCACCGCCAGCGGCCCGTCCTCGGCGACCCGGCTCAGCAGGCTCAGCACGGCGGCGCCCACGGCGAACCGTTCCCCGCCGGAGCCCGGCAGCAGGKCGAGGGCCGATCCCAGCGCCTCGGCCTGCGGCACGGGGAGGGCGTCGAGGTGGCCGAGCACGGGCCGCAGCAGCTGGAGCAGGCCGCCGAACGGCACCTCCTGCTCGGCGTCGATCCCGGCCGCGCGCAGTACCCGCATCCCCGCGCCCGTCACCGCGGTGGCGGCGTCCTCGAGCAGCGCGCTCTTGCCGATCCCCGCCTCGCCCGTCAGCACCAGGGTGCCGCTCTCGCCCACGCGCGCGGCGGCCACCAGCGTCGCGATGACCTGGCGCTCGCGCTCGCGGCCGACCAGCACGAGTCGAGTCTAGGGAGCAGTCCAGGGGGGTCCCCTGATCCGACGGGCGCCCACCCCGGCCAGTGTCGATCGGGACAGATCCGACGTACCTCACCAGGAGAGCATCACCATGACCCAGACCCTGCCGTTCACCCAGCGCACCATCGACCCCGACAAGCTCATGGCGTTCGTGTTCCGCGCCGTCGAGGAGGTCGGCGCGACCCTGAACACGGCCCTCGTCGTGATGGGCGACAAGCTGGGCTACTACCGTGCGATGGCCGACGGCCGCCCCATCACCCCGGCCGAGCTGGCCGAGCAGACCGGCACCAGCGAGCCGTACGCCCGCGAGTGGCTCAACAACCAGGCCGCCGGCGGGTACGTCGAGTACGACGCCGACGAGCGCCGCTACACGCTGCCGGCCGAGCACGCGAACGCTCTCACCGACGAGAGCAGCCCCGCGTACCTGCCCGGCTTCTTCCAGCTGGCGTACGGCACCGTCCGGGACTCTGAGGAGATCTTCTCGATCGCCAAGGACGGCGACGGCCTCGGCTGGCACGCCCACAACGGCGACGTGCACCACGGCTGCGAGCGCTTCTTCCGCACCATGTACAACGGCCACCTGCTCACCGAGTGGATCCCGGCCCTCGAGGGCGTCCAGGCCAAGCTCGAGGCCGGCGCCCGGGTGGCCGACGTCGGCTGCGGGCACGGCGCCTCGACGATCCTGCTGGCGACGGCGTTCCCGCGCTCGACCTTCGTCGGCTCGGACTACCACGCCGAGTCGATCGCGGTCGCGCGCGAGCGTGCCGCCGCCGCCGGCGTGGCGGACCGGGTCACCTTCGAGGTCGCGTCGGCCACGGAGTTCACGGGCACCGGCTACGACCTGATCGCGGTCTTCGACGCCCTGCACGACATGGGCGACCCGGTGGGCGCCGCCCGCCACGTCCGCCGCGCGATCGCCGACGACGGCACGTGGATGGTGGTCGAGCCGATGGCCGGCGACCGCGTCGAGGACAACCTCACCACCGTCGGCCGGACGTACTACGGCTTCTCGACGCTGCTGTGCACGCCCGCGTCGCTCAGCCAGGACGTCGGGCTCGCTCTCGGCACCCAGGCGGGGCCGGCGAAGATCCGCGACGTCTCGACGACGGCCGGCTTCACCAGCTTCCGGACCGCCGCGACCACCCCGTTCAACAACGTGTTCGAGGTCCGGCCGTGACGTCAGCCCCCCGTGAGGCGGACAC
>NZ_JBFULZ010000334.1:0-1969 GCF_054049635.1 Cellulomonas sp. P5_C6
GCGCATGAGCCTGCACACCTATCGCGACGGGGGCGACGGTGTCCCCGTCGTGCTCCTGCACGGCTTCCCGCTGGACCACCGGATGTGGGACACCGTCGCGGCCGCGATCCCGGCCGGTCGCGCGGTGCACGCCGTCGACCTGCCGGGCACCCCGGGCTCGGCCACGGACCTGCCTGAGCCGGCGCTCGAGGCCTCGGCCGACCTGGTCGCCGCGGACCTGCGGTCGGCCGGCGTCGAGCGCGCCGTGGTCGCCGGCCTGTCGATGGGCGGCTACGTGGCCCTCGCGCTGCTCGAGCGGCACCCCGACCTGATCGCCGGTCTCGCGCTGGTCGACACGAAGTCCACCGCCGACGCCCCCGAGGCGCACGCCAACCGGCTGCGCATCGCGGCCGAGGTCGAGACCGCCGGCACGGTCGACGCGGTCCGACCGATGTCGTCGTCGCTCCTGGGCGAGACCACCCGGGCGGCACGGCCCGGGCTCGCCGACGAGGTCGCCGCCTGGATCGACCAGCAGCCGCCCGCGGGCATCGCCTGGTCGCAGCGGGCGATGGCGGCACGCCCCGACCGCTCCGACGTGCTCGGCGCGTACCGCGGGCCGGTCGTGGTCGTCGTCGGAGACGAGGACACGGTCACGCCGGTCGAGGCTGCCGAGCACCTGGTCGCGACCGCCGCGGACGCCCGACTCGTCGTCGTGCCGCACGCCGGCCACCTCTCGGCCGTGGAGCAGCCCGCCGCGGTCGCGGCCGCGCTGGCCGAGCTGGCCCAGGTCGTCGACTCCGCGTAGGAGTCAGCGACGCGTAGGGGTCAGCGACCCAGCACCCGCGCGAGCGCCTCTGACATATCCAGCGACTCGCCGTCCTTGCCGCCCGCGCCGATCACCAGCGGGGGAGCGGACGGCTCGGGGGTCACGMCGCGGAAGCGCGCTGCCAGGCTCGACGGCGTCGTGAGCACGTAGAACTTGCCGGCCGTGTCGATCGCCACCGTCTCGTCCCGCCGCAGGTACCAGCCCGTCAGCGGCGTCCGGTAGCGGGCCCGCCCGTCGTAGCTGCGCGCCGACAGCTCGACGGGCTGCGGGCCGAACCGGGTCACCCGGACCAGGAACGCGTCGATCAGCTCCTGTGCCCGCGCGGACTCGGCCCGCYGCCGGTCGGCCAGCAGCTCACCGTGCGCGGCAGCCGCGGCGCGCCGCTCCTCGCGCCAGCGGGCGGTCGCGTCGGACGAGGTCTGATCGGTCACGGGTGCCCTTCCGACGTCTGCCCGTCAGCGGGTCGGCGCGGCTGCGTCGTCCTTCTCGGCGGGCTGCTCGTCCTGGGCATCGGCAACGGGGGCCTCGCCCTTGACGTCGGCCGGCGCCTCGACGGACTCGGCCTTGTCGTCCGTGGCGGGCTCGGCGACCTCGGGCTTGTCGGACCCCTCGGCAGCGGGCGCCTCCTCCACGACCGGCACGGCTGCGGACACCGGCGCCGGGCGCGACTTCGTCGGACGCGACGCCGGGCGCGCGGGCTTGCCGGCGGGAGCGGAGGCGTCGTCGGCACCCTTGGCGGGCGCCTTCGCGGCAGCCGGAGCGGACTTCTGCTCCTTCTCGAACGCGGCCTCGGCCCGGGTCGCCCGCTCGAGCGTCGCCCGGTCGGGGTTGTGGCCGAGCAGGTTGCGCAGCTCGTCGAGGTAGGAGGTGATCGACTCGCGCTGGCGGTTGAGGTCCTCGACCTGCCGCGTGGCGGACGTGCGCTCGCGCTCCGACTCGATCATGGCGTCGGAGATCTGCTTCTCGGCGTGCTCGCGGGCCTCGGCCACGACGCGGTCGGCGTTCTTGCGCGCGTTGGAGATGAGCTCCTTGGCGTGCTGCTCGGCGTCGGTGCGGACCTTGTCGGCCTGCGCCAGCGCCTTGGCGACCCGCTGCTCGGCCTCGGCCGCGTGCGCCTCGGCGTCGCGCACCAGGTGCTCGGTCTCGGCCCGTGCCGTCTCGTGG
>NZ_JBFULZ010000335.1:0-1930 GCF_054049635.1 Cellulomonas sp. P5_C6
ACGCGGCCTTGAGGCGCAGCATCGACTTCGGCGTGAACACCACCAGCGGACGGCGCGGGCGGGCGTACGCCTGACGGCGCAGCAGGTGGAAGTGCGACGCGGGCGTCGACGGCTGCGCGATCGTCATGTTCTCCTCGGCCGCGAGCTGCAGGAACCGCTCGATGCGGGCCGACGAGTGGTCGGGCCCCTGGCCCTCGTACCCGTGCGGCAGGAGGAGCACGACGGAGGACCGCTGGGCCCACTTCTGCTCGGCGGACGAGATGAACTCGTCGATGATCGTCTGCGCGCCGTTGACGAAGTCGCCGAACTGCGCCTCCCACAGCACCAGCGCGTCCGGGCGCTCGACCGAGTACCCGTACTCGAACCCGAGGGCCGCGTACTCCGAGAGCGACGAGTCGTAGACCCAGAACTTGGCCTGGTCCTGCGACAGGTACAGCAGCGGCGTCCACTCGGCACCGGTCTCGCGGTCGTGCATGACGGCGTGGCGCTGCACGAAGGTGCCGCGGCGCGAGTCCTGCCCGGCGAGCCGGACAGGCGTGCCCTCGACCAGCAGCGACCCGAACGCCAGCAGCTCGCCGTAGCCCCAGTCGATGCCGCCCTCGCGGGTCATCGCCTCGCGCTTGGCCAGSAGCTGCGCCAGCTTCGGGTGSACCGTGAAGCCCTCGGGCGGACGCACGTGGGCGCGACCGATGCGCTSSAGCGTGCCGGCGTCGACGGCGGTCTTCCAGCCGACCATGACGCCCGCGTCCTCGAGCTGCGACTCCGGGCGCTCGAGGCCCTTGACGGCCTCGGCCTCGGGCGGGGTCGGCGCGTAGCCGTCCTCCCGCGTCTCGGCGAACACGCGCTCCAGCTGCGACTGGTAGTCCTGCAGCGCCTGCTCGGCGTCGGAGATCGTGAGGTCCCCGCGCGCCACGAGCGTCTCGGTGTAGAGCTTGCGGACCGAGCGCTTGGCCTCGATGAGGTTGTACATCAGCGGCTGCGTCATCGAGGGGTCGTCGCCCTCGTTGTGACCGCGGCGGCGGTAGCAGACCATGTCGATGATGACGTCGCGGTCGAACTGCTCGCGGTACTCGAACGCCAGCTCGGCCACCCGCACGCACGCCTCCGGGTCGTCCCCGTTGACGTGGAAGATCGGCACCTGCAGGCCCTTGGCCACGTCGGTCGCGTACTGCGAGGAGCGCGACGACGAGGGGCCCGTGGTGAAGCCGACCTGGTTGTTGATGATCACGTGGATGGTGCCGCCGGTGCGGTACCCGCGCAGCTGCGCCAGGTTGAGCGTCTCGAACACGACGCCCTGGCCGGCGAAGGCCGCGTCGCCGTGGATGAGGATCGGCAGCACGGAGAAGCCGTCGCCGCCCAGGTCGATGCGGTCCTGCTTGGCGCGGACGATGCCCTCGAGCACCGGGTCCACCGCCTCGAGGTGCGACGGGTTGGCCGCCAGGTACACCGCGGTCGTCGCGCCGGACTCGGCGGTGAACGTGCCCTCGGTGCCCAGGTGGTACTTGACGTCGCCCGAGCCCTGGACCGACTTCGGGTCCTGGTTGCCCTCGAACTCGCGGAAGATCTGCCCGTAGGACTTGCCGGCGATGTTGGCCAGGATGTTCAGCCGGCCACGGTGGGCCATGCCGATGCCGACCTCGTCGAGACCGTTGTTCGCGGCCTTGGACAGGATGGCGTCGAGCAGGGCGATGACCGACTCGCCGCCCTCGAGCGAGAACCGCTTCTGGCCGACGTACTTGGTCTGCAGGAAGGTCTCGAAGGCCTCCGCCGCGTTGAGGCGGCGCAGGATCCGCAGCTGGTCCTCGCGCGGCGTCTTGGCGTAGCCGGACTCGAGGCGCTCCTGCAGCCAGCGGCGCTGCCGCGGGTCCTGCAGGTGCATGTACTCGCTGCCGACCGTGCGGCAGTAGGAGTCGCGCAGCAGGCCGAGCAC
>NZ_JBFULZ010000336.1:0-1928 GCF_054049635.1 Cellulomonas sp. P5_C6
GCGGCGGACCTGGCGCCGGTCGTCATCGCTGGCGGAACAAAGGAGATCTTCGCAAACGTGAGCCGCGCACTCGCCGAACCCGGCGTCTCCTGGCTAKAGACGGGATTCGAGTGGGCAGCGAAGGAGGCTCACGCGTCCGACGTTCCGGAGCGCGTGTCGATTCCAACCGAAGCGCGGCCCATTGTCGACAAGTCGGTAAGACTGCTCTCCCAGCCAGCGCGCAACCCGACGCACGTCTTCACAGGCCCAATCACACAGATCGGGCACGAACCGGGCGACCCGCTCGGTCACATCGTGATTCAAGCGCCGAGCCCAACGGGTAGACGGTTGGGCCACATCGAAGTGCGAGTCCGCGCCGAGCAGCTGACAGAGCTCCACCATTGGATGGACAACGTGACGACAGTCGTCGTCAGCGGTGAGCTAGAGCGGGCGCCGGGCCGCATGCCGCGGCTTCGAGCGATCACACGGCCGCTACCGCTCACAGAGACGATGCTCGCCGTTGATGCCGGCAATGCCTAAGCCGGGATGCCCGCGCGCCAGGACGCCGCGGTCGGTCAGGGGCGGGGCTGAGCGGTCTACGGCCCGTCGACGCCTAGGTCGGCTCGGAGGTCTCGGCGCAGGGTGCGACAGACCTTGACGGCTTCACCGATCACCTTCCACACCCTCGGTCAATGTGCTCGAGTCTCCACCCATCAGCGGCCATAAGCGCTCCTCTCTCTGCCGAGAGGGTCGACCCGCTGTGCGACCTGCGTCAGCTGGACTCCCTACTTGCGGCTCCCGACCGCGCGACTAGCGCAAGGGAACCCGCGAGCGCCAGACGGCGTCGCGCGACAACTTGTATCCGTTGGCATGGATGAGTGCACGAACGGTTGCAGCGTTGTTGTCGAAATGAATCAGCGGTCCGACCCCCACACTGCGGAGCGGAAGAGTGCCGGCGAGTCGGCTCATATCGGTGATGTGCACGGCTCGGTCTGCCGATCCATCGTCGAAGTGAGCGAGCGTCGCAAACTTCACGACGCCATACGGACCTGCGCGAAAGCCAACGTAGGGCTCCTCGATCCAACAGGTGACGAGCATCCGCACCTCATTTTCTCCGCTGTACCCGTCCGACTTGCTCAGTCGGGCGATGCTTGCTAGCGCGGTGCCGAAGTCATGCTCGGCCTGATCGACCGGGAGCCGCGCCTCGGCCCAAGCCTCTGCCGATTCGTCGGGGGTCTCAAAAGGCTCACCGGCCGCCATGGCCCGATCACGCTCGTCGCGAGCGCTTGCCATACCAGGCGCCACTAGCCGTAGAAGCTGCTCCAGGCACTGCTCCTTCTCGTCATCCCGGTACAACACGGGCAGCCATGGAGTGACGCTCACCATGTCGTCCATGCTCGCGAACGCGACTGCAAGCGAGTTCGTCTCGTCGACGACCCGGGCCTCTCGCGTGGTGATGACCGAGAACGACTTCGTCGGGTCGAACTCGACGCAATAGCCGCGGCCRTTGTCCGCATAAAGGCGCCACTGATTCGCATCGTCGCGTTGGGTGGAGGCGCAGACGACGTGCACCGAACTACTCGGTTCGCTCCTCTGGTGTGCCCTTGCCGCATCTTGCAGAACGCTGACCGAATCGTCGTTCGGGTTCTGGCGCGCAAGCCATCTGTCGATGAAGTTCCAACCTTGTGTGACTTCCGCGATGTCGTTCAGGCCGGTTGCTTCCGAGGCGCGCAGGGAGTTGTTCTGCACTATCGCTAGCAGACCAGCTGCGCTTGTGTAGTGGTAGACGGGAGCGCTCGCCGGTCGAACAAATGGAAGCAGGTCGTTCCACGGCAGGGCCATGTGAGCACAGTAGGGCAGCTCTTCCCTCGACGTTGTTGGCTCCGAATCGGAGACCGTGGCTGAGCAAAGCGGCTCAAGTGCGGACGTCACCTGACTGTGCGTGAAGA
>NZ_JBFULZ010000337.1:0-1919 GCF_054049635.1 Cellulomonas sp. P5_C6
CCACCAGCCCGCCGGCTCGCGGCTGGTGGGGGACCGGGCGCCGCGTCGACCACACCGACGCCATCGCGTCGGCCCGGCTCGTGGCCGAGGTCGTCGGCGTCGAGCTCGTGGCGTCGGCCGACGCGGACCACGCGCCCTGGCACCCGGGYCGCTGCGCGCGTCTGACCACGGTCGACGGCACGCTCGTCGGGCACGCGGGCGAGCTGCACCCGAACGTCGTCACGGCGCTCGGGCTGCCTGCGCGCGCGTCCGCCTTCGAGCTCGACCTCGACGTGCTGCTGGCCGCGGCGTCGCCCGAGCCCGTGCAGGCGGTCCCCGTCTCGACCTTCCCGGTCCTCAAGGAGGACATCGCGCTCGTGGTCGGTGCGGACGTGGCGGCGGCCGACCTGCTCGACGCCGTGCGCGTCGGTGCCGCGTCGAGCCCCGCCGGCGACGTCGTCGAGGAGGTCCGCCTGTTCGACGTGTACGCCGGGTCGCAGGTGGGGGACGAGCGCAAGTCGCTCGCGTTCTCGCTGCGGCTGCGGGCCGACGACCGGACCCTCACGGCGCAGGAGGCGGCGGCGGTCCGCGAGGCCGTCGTGGCCGAGGCCCACGCCCGGTTCGGGGCGACCCTGCGCGCCTGAGCKCCGACCGAAGACCCCCGTGGCCTGTGGCCGCGGGGGTCTTCTGCATCCGGTCTCAGAGCCTCCGACCGTGGTCATGGGATGAGTTCACCCAATAGTTACCTGTGAGTAGTTGCGGCAAATCGGGCGATCCCTGAAGGTGGTCCAGGCCGTCACGAGCGGCCATTGACGTTCCCCGACGAAGGAGAGCTCGACGTGCGCCGTGCCATGAAGTCGATCAGCGGGGGCGTCGCCGCCCTCGCTGTTGCAGTGGCGGGAGGTGTGATCGCGGCGGGCCCGGCAGGGGCGGCGGTCGGCACCACGCCACGGGTCCTGATCAACGAGGTGTACGGCGGTGGCGGCAACAGCGGCGCCACCTACACCAACGACTTCATCGAGCTGGTGAACGCCTCGAGCGCACCGGTCGACGTCACCGGCTGGTCCGTGCAGTACGCGTCCGCCGGTGGCGCCTTCAGCCAGTCCCTCACCACCGCACTCAGCGGCGTGATCCAGCCCGGCGCCGCCTACGTGGTGGTGGAGGCCGCGGGGACGGGTGGGACCACGCCCGTCACCGGGAACGTCACCRGGAACCTCGCCCTGAGCGGCACGGCGGGCAAGGTCGCTCTCGTCAGCTCGGCGACAGCCCTGTCCTGCACGGGGTCCGCGTGCCCGGCGCTCGACCAGGTGGTCGACTTCGTCGGGTACGGCGCGGCCGCCACCGGGTACGCCGGCAGCGGTCCGGCGCTCGGCGCCTCGAACACGCAGGCCGTCACGCGTGACGCCACGATCACCAACACCGCGAACAACGCGACCGACTTCGCCGCGGCGAACCCGACTCCGGGCGTGGTCGGCGGGACCGGGCCGGTGACCCCGACGGCGGCGACGATCGCCGAGATCCAGGGCGCGGGTGCCACGTCCCCGCTCGCCGGGAAGACCGTCACCACGGACGGCGTCGTCACCGCGGCCTACCCGACCGGCGGGCTCAGCGGCTACGTCATCCAGACCCCGGGGACCGGCGGCGCCACGGACGCGACGCCGGGTGCGTCCGACGCGGTCTTCGTCTTCTCGTCCGCCACCGCGGGCCTCGTCGCCATCGGCGACCACGTCCAGGTGACCGGAGCGGTCTCCGAGTTCAACGGGCTCACCGAGCTCACGGTCGCCGCGGCGACCGACCTGGTGAAGCTCCCCGCCGCCGCGGCGGTCACGCCCGTGTCGAGCACGTGGCCCACCACCGACGCCGCGCGCGAGGCCCTCGAGTCGATGCTGTTCMAGCCGACCGGCGACCTCACGATCTCCAACACCTACTCGACCAACCAG
>NZ_JBFULZ010000338.1:0-1874 GCF_054049635.1 Cellulomonas sp. P5_C6
GGCCTGCGCGACCAGCCGCCTCGCGGCCCGGCGGCCCGGTGGGTTCGACCGCCGCGGCTCCCCTCGTCCTGTCCCGATCACCTGCTGGCACTCTGCGTGCGCGCTCGACAGACCCGCGGTCGGACGGTGGCCGACCCGCGTCGCCAGGAGCCGTGCGCCGCCGGTCATCGCGACCGCGGTCGCCCGTCGCCGAGGGCGATCGCGCGACGCCCCGTTCGACCGACCCGCGGTCGCCGAGCGCCCGATCCAGTCGCCACCGCGCTCGTCCGTCGCCGACGGCGGTCGCCCGACGCCGACGGCGGTCGTCCGACCACCGCGTTCGCGGGCGTCGAACCGCGTTCGCGTACGAGAGACCGCGCTGGACTCAGCGGCGACTCGCACCACGGGCAACACGGGAAGGCCGATCGCGCGGACCACCGACGCCCTCCGACGGCTCGGGGCTCCCCGGCGCCGCAGTCCTTCAGTGCCCGTGCCGGCAGCACGATCTCGCCGACTGGTCGTCCCGGCACAGCAAAATCAGGTCAGGACGGCGGGGCCTCAGCGCACGCCCCCGGCCCGCAGCATCGCGACCATCGGCCCGCCCGCCCACGCGTCGGACCAGGTCCAGCGGACCACGCCGACGCCCACGGAACGGATCCGATCCTCACGCTGCTTCTCCTGCCACAGCCGGTCCGCCGCGACCCGAGGATCCTCGCCCGTCGCGACGCCGTACTTCTGGCGACCGTCGAACTCGCCGACGACGCCGAGACTCGGCCACCAGAAGTCGACACGACCGACCAGACCGCGACTGTCGTGGACTTCGTGCTGGAGCACCGGAGTTGGCACACCGAGCTGGAACATCCGCACGCGGCTGAGCGACTCCCCCACCGACTCCGACGCCGGCGACGCGAACCCGACGGTTGCCCGAGCGTCACGAACTCCTCGGGCGCCGTCCAGCATGCCGACCTCGCGCGTCAGCTCCGCGGACGTGGTCATCGACTCACGCAAGGCGTGATCCGCAGCGCACACGCCCGCGAGGAATCCACCGCCGCGGGCGAGGTCGACGACCGTCCGAGCGACTGTCGTCACCCGTAGCCCCTCGACCTCGATTCCGTCCTCGGCCGCAGCCGAGCCGTGCCGGACGACGCCGTGACGCGTCCGTCCACCGCCGGTCGGGGCATGGGTGACGTGGACGCTCGAACCTCGGCGCCCGACCATCGGAAGGTTCCACACGGCCGCAGCGGACCAGTGGGACAACGTCGCCGTCCTGAGGCCTCGCGCGGCGGCGACGACGACGAGTCGGTATCGCTCGTCGGCGGTCATCGACTTCCATGTGTCGGCGCCGATGTACCAGCCGCGACGAACACGAACCAGCTCCCCGCGCCTGCACGCGTCCGCGAGCTGCCCGCGGTCCCGGCCGACGCGTGTCTCGCGTCCGCCTTCGACGCGGATCAGCCCCGCGACGGTCAGTGGGTGATCGGTTCGCATCGCAGCACGATAGGAACCCCGGCTGCGCCCCCGCCGACGTTCTCCACAGGCGATGACGCGACGGCTGACTCGCGAACGCCGACGTTCCTCGCCGAGCGCGGACCTGTGTCGCCGAACGCGGCCGCCCGACGACAGCGCGCGGCGCGGAAGGGGCGCGCTCGGCGAGGAAGTAGCGCACCCGGCAACGAAGTGGCGCGTTCGGCGACGAATGGGCGCGGTCGCCGGCAGGTGCGCGCGGTGGAACGAGTGGCCCGAACGACGGGCGCGGCTGGTGGTTCTCGAACGCCTCCCTGCGTCACCGAGCGCGGTCGCCCGGCGACAGCCGTCGGCGACGGGAGGTAGCGCTCGGCGACCAACGGCCGCGGACGGCGAGCCGAGCGGGCAGACGGGGGTGCGCTGCGGGGCGC
>NZ_JBFULZ010000339.1:0-1855 GCF_054049635.1 Cellulomonas sp. P5_C6
CGGCTCGCACCGGAGCTGCTGCCGCCGCGCTGACCGCCGCCGGAGCCGCCGCTGCTGCGCGGCGCGCCACCCGAGCTGCTCCTGCCGCTGGACTGACCGCCGGACGAACCGGCGCCCCCCGAACGTCGTTCCTGCGGGCTCATCTGATGTCTCCGATCGCCTGGTCGACACCCTCGAAGGAGTCGATGTCCGGCAGGTAGGGCGCGAGCGGGGGCATCTCGTCCAGGCTGGACAGCCCCATCCGCTCCAAGAAGTATCCCGTGGTCTGGTACAGGACCGCACCGCTGGACGGATCCGTCCCCACCTCGGCGACCAGTCCCCGGGTGGTGAGCGTGCGGACGACGCCGTCGACGTTGACCCMGCGCACCGCCGAGACCTGCCCGCGGGTCACCGGCTGCCGGTACGCGATGACGGCGAGCGTCTCGAGCGCGGCCTGCGTGAGCCGGGCGGTCTGCCCCTCCAGGACGAAGCGGCCGACGACATCCGCGTACACGGGCGCCGAGTAGATGCGCCAGCCCTCCCCGGCGCGGCGGACCTCGAATCCGCGCGGCCGGCCACCGAGGTCGCCGCGGTACTCGGCGGCGAGCTCGTCGAGCAGGGCCTCGACGCGGGCGGTCGGCAGCGCGAGCACGGTCGCCAGCCGGACGGCCGGGATCGGCTCGTCGGCCACCATCAGCACGGCCTCGAGCGCCGCCAGGGCACCGCCGGGCAGGTCGTCGACGTCGAAGGCGAGCTCGTCGGCGGCGGCGGACTCCACCGCGGTGGCGTCGACCTCGGCCGCCTCGTCGGGCAGAGTCTCGTCAGGCAGGGTCTCGTCCGTCATGCGTCCTCCTCGGGTGCCCTCTCACGGGCGAGCTCGGCGTCGAGCGTGGTGTCCAGCGTGTCGAAGTCGTCGGAGACCTCGACCTCGCCCTCCTCGGCGCCGGTCCACCGCACGGTGAGCTCGCCCAGGGGTGTGACCTGGTCGAACGCGACCGCGCCCTCCCGGAACAGCTCCAGCAGCGCGAGGAACCGTGCGACCACGACGATCGTCGCGTCGGCGTCGGCGGTCAGGGCACGGAACGACATCGAGCCGCCGTGCCGCAGCCGGTCCACCAGGACGGCGGCCTGCTCGCGGACGCTCACGGCGGGGGCGTGCAGGTGGCTGATGTCGACACCGGGCGGCGCGGCCCTGGGCATCGCGGCCTTCGCCGCCATCGCCGCCAGCTGCTCGGGGCCGATCTGCCAGATCAGCTCGGGCAGCAGCGCCGCCAGGTGCGGCTCGAGGGTGACCAGCCGCGGGAACCGGCGCCCCTCGGTGGCGAACCGCTCGGCCAGGTCCGCGGCGACCAGCTTGTACGCGCGGTACTGCAGCAGGCGGGCGAACAGCAGGTCGCGCGCCTCGAGCAGCTCGAGGTCCTCGGCGTCCTCCACGTCGGCCGACGGGAGCAGGCGGGCGGCCTTCATGTCGAGCAGGGTCGCGGCGATGACCAGGAACTCGCTGGCCTGCCCGAGGTCCCAGTCCTTCTCCGCGGCCCGGATGTGCGCGATGAACTCGTCGGTGACCTGCGCGAGCGCCACCTCGGTGATGTCGAGCTTGTGCTTGGCGATCAGGCCGAGCAGCAGGTCGAACGGGCCGCTGAAGTTGGTGAGGTGGACCTCGAAGGCCTGGGTGCCGACGGGCGCGGGCGTCGAGACGGGCTGCTCGGGCGGGACCGCGCGCCGGTCAGGCGGCGTCGCCACGAGCGACGAGCTCACGAGCCAGCTGGCGGTAGGCCGCCGCACCGGCGTGCGTCGGGGCGTAGGTGGTGATGGGCTCGGCGGCCACGGACGCGTCCGGGAACTTCACGGTCCGGCTGCTCACCGTGTGCAGCAG
>NZ_JBFULZ010000340.1:0-1851 GCF_054049635.1 Cellulomonas sp. P5_C6
CGTGCAGCGACGCGGCGAAGTCGATCTCGCCCCGCATGGCGCGCTCGGTGATCTCGGTGACGAGCACCTCGGAGCCCGCGCGCGCCGCGAGCATCTCCACGACCTCACCCGTGATGAAGGTCGAGTCGACGTCCATGACGACGAGGCGGGGCTGGGGGACGCTCACGGAACCGCAGGGTAGTGCCGGGCACGGGGTGGCCGTGCCGACGGCTCACTCCTCGATGATCGTGCCCTTCGGGACGACGGTGATGCCCGACTCCGTGACGGTGAAGCCACGCGCCCGGTCGTGGTCGTGGTCGAGCCCGATGCGGACGCGCTCGGGGACGACGACGTTCTTGTCGATGATCGCCCGGTGGACCTGGGCGTACCGGCCGATGTGGACGTCGTCGAAGAGCACCGAGTCCGTGACCTGCGCCCACGAGTGCAGGCGGACGCCGGGCGACAGCACCGACCCCGACACGGTCGCGCCGGAGACCAGCACGCCTGGCGAGACGACCGAGTCCACCGCGTGGCCGAGCCTGCCCGCTCCGGCGTGGATGAACTTGGCGGGCGCCAGGCTGGTGTAGCCGCTGTAGAGCGGCCACTCGTCGTTGTAGAGGTTGAACACCGGCTCGATCGAGATGAGGTCGATGTTCGCCTCGTAGAACGCGTCGATCGTCCCGACGTCGCGCCAGTAGTCGCGGTCGCGCGGGGTGGAGCCGGGGACGTCGTTGCGCAGGAAGTCGTAGACGCCGGCGGTGCCGCGCTCGACGAAGTACGGGGCGATGTCGCCGCCCATGTCGTGCCGCGAGCTCACGTTCTCGGCGTCGGCGGTGACCGCGGCGACGAGGGCGTTCGCGTTGGCCACGTAGTTGCCCATCGACGCGAGGATCTCGCCGGGGGAGTCGGCCAGGCCGACCGGGTCCGTCGGCTTCTCCCGGAACGCGGCGATGCGCGTGGGGTCCGCCGGGTCGACCTCGATGACGCCGAACTGGTCGGCCTCCTCGATGGGCTGGCGGATGGCGGCGACKGTGAACTCGGCGCCCGAGGCGATGTGGGCGTCGACCATCTGGGAGAAGTCCATGCGGTAGACGTGGTCCGCGCCGACCACGACGACGATGTCGGGGCGCTCGTCCTCGATGATGTTGAGGCACTGGTAGATCGCGTCCGCGCTGCCCAGGTACCAGTGCTTGCCGACGCGCTGCTGCGCCGGGACGGCCGCGACGTAGTTGCCGAGCAGCGGCGACATGCGCCACGTCTTGGACACGTGCCGGTCGAGGCTGTGCGACTTGTACTGCGTCAGCACGATGACGTGCAGGTACCGCGAGTTGATGACGTTCGACAGGGCGAAGTCGACGAGCCGGTACAGCCCCCCGAAGGGCACCGCCGGCTTGGCACGGTCGGCGGTGAGGGGCATCAGTCGTTTGCCCTCCCCACCTGCGAGGACGATAGCGAGGACGCGCGGCGCTGCCATGGCTACGACCCTAGGCCCCCGACGCGGTCCCAGCGAGGCGTGTTCCGCCCGGCGCGCTAGCGTGTCGGCGGGAGAACCGGTCGTCGGTGCCGGTGACGAGGGGATGGTTGAAGTGCGTGTCGACCTGCTGACCCGGGAGTACCCGCCGTTCATCTACGGCGGCGCAGGCGTCCACGTCGCGGGGCTCTCCCGCGTCCTCGAACGGACGATCGACGTGCGCGTCCACTGCTTCGACGGTCCGCGCGACGCCCCGGGTGTCACCGGGTACTCGGTGCCCACCGAGCTCGCTTCGGCCAACGCGGCGCTGCAGACGTTCGGCATCGACCTCGAGATGGCCGACGCGGTCGGCAAGGTCGGCGCCGACGGCATCGCGTCCGACCTGGTGCACTCCCACACCT
>NZ_JBFULZ010000341.1:0-1842 GCF_054049635.1 Cellulomonas sp. P5_C6
CCGGTGGGTCGAGCGGCGCACGGCGTCGGCGACCTGGTCGATCCCGGCCGCCGCCTCCCAGGAGCGCACCAGCGCCGCCGCGGCGCCGACCTCCCGCCGCGTGCTCGGCGGACTGCCGCAGGCGTCCACCAGGGCGCGCGCCGCGTGCCTGACGTCGCCCGTGACGCGCTCGGTCGCCGCGAGCCGGCGCTGCGCAGCCCGGGACAGCAGGTCCCGCAGCTCGGTCACGCCGGCGCCCGTCGTCGCGCTGACCGCCAGCACCGGCGACCCCACGAGCCCGTCGTCGGTGGCCAGTCGCTGCAGATCGGCCACCATTGCGCGCTGCTCCGCGGCGCTGAGCCGGTCCGCCTGGTTGAGCACGAGCACGACGACGCTCGCGTGGTCGGCGAGCCCGCGCAGGTAGCGCGCGTGCAGGGCGGCGTCGGCGTACTTCTGCGGGTCGACCACCCAGACCAGCAGGTCCACCCGGTCGTACAGCCGCTCGGCGATCGTGCGGTGCTCGGCGACCACCGAGTCGTGGTCGGGCAGGTCCAGCAGCACCAGGCCCGTGGCCTCCTGCAGCGCGCGGCTGCCCGCCACGTGCCGCTCCTGGACGTCGAGCCAGTCGAGGAGCTCGTCGGCGCCGTGCGCGTCCGTCCGGGCGCCACGGGCCGGCACGATCACCGCGACCGGCCGGCCCGTCGTCGGCCGTCGGACGCCGGGCTCCGCGACGCGCTCCTGCGCGAGCGCGTTGAGCAGCGACGACTTGCCCGACCCTGTGGCCCCCGCGAGGGCGACGACCGTGTACTCCCCGGACAGGGCGGCACGGTCGCGCGCCCGGCCGACGACTGCCGCCGGGGTCTCGAGGGCCGCGTCGGGGAGCCGGCCCCGGGCCAGGCCGACGGCCTCGTCGAGCGCGGCGACCCGTGTGCTCAGGCCCCCGCTCACCCGGGCCCCCGGCGCCAGCGGTTCCACCAGCGGGCGTGCACCGCGGGCTGGGGCTCGCCGCCCGCGTCGTGCACCGACCGCTCGACCGCCCCCGTCCCGCGCAGGTTGCCGTGCCCGCCGGCGGGCAGCTCCCCCGCGCCCCAGGCGGGCGCTGCCGGTCGAGCGCTCATGGCCGCCCGCACCCGGTCGGCCGCCGCCCGCAGCTCGTCGCCGTCCCGGCCCGCCGCGCCCACGGCGTCGAGCTGCCGCGTGAACCGGACCGACTCCTCCTCGAGCAGCGCGTCCGTGCGCTCGGCGAGCCGCTCGTGCGCCTCCAGCGTGAGCCGCCGGACGGCCTCGTCGCCGAAGACCGCCTCGAGCACCCGCTGCGCCAGCAGGGCCGTCCCGCCGACGATGCCCACCTCGGCGCCGGTCAGACCGCCGGTCGAGGCGAACACCGCGACCATGAGCACGGCTCCCAGGCCGTTGATGCCGTACGAGTAGGCCCGCGCGGCCGTCCGGCGCCCGGCTCCCTCGGTCTCCACCAGCCCCAGCACGTCGCTCTGCCAGGCACGCACCTGCTCGGCGGTCCGGGTGCGCAGGTCCCCCGACGCCCGTGAGAGGGCCAGCCCGTCCAGGAGCGCGAGCCCCGCTGCGTCGTGCCGCCAGACCGCGTGGGCGTGCTCGGCGGCCTGCTCGGCCGCGTCCTGGATGACGGCGGCGAGCCCGTGGGCGACGGCCTCGACCAGCGCCGGCTCGGCGGGCCGACGCCCGCGGACGAACCCGACGACCCGGTCGCGCAGCCGGGAGACGCCCTGCTCCAGGGACCGGAACCACTCGCTCGTGCCGACGACGTCCTGCCAGCGCGACAGCACCTCGCCGCGCAGCAGCGAGCCGTCCGACGTCGCAGCCGCCACCTGCGCGGCCGCCGTCGCG
>NZ_JBFULZ010000342.1:0-1805 GCF_054049635.1 Cellulomonas sp. P5_C6
GTCGTCGGACGCCGTGCAGCCGGGCGTCTGCGGGCCCGGGCCCTCGGGATCGGCGCGCAGGTTCACGGGCAGCGTCAGGGTCGCCGTGGGAGTGACGGCGTCGGCGACGCTGGCGCTCACGGTGAACCGAGCCGTCCCCGTACCGTCGGAGTTGAGCAGGATGTACGGGTCGTAGCCGTCGAGGCCGAGCACCGGCGCCAGCGCCTCGACCTCGACCGGGAAGGCCCCGGCGGGGTCGGCGTCGGGCGCCTCGGCGGACACCACCACCGCTCCCACGTCACCGATCGCTCCCGGGACCGCGCGCAGGTCCAGCGGCAGGTCGACGGTGCTGCCCGGATCGATCTGCGCCGCCGTGCACACGATGGTCGACCCGTCCGAGCAGGTCCACGTCTCGTCGGTCACCGCGGGGGACCCGAAGGCGAGGCTGTCCGGCCGCTGCACGGTGACCCGGACCCCGACTGCCGGCAGGTCGCCCGTGTTCGCGATGCTCAGCGGGACCGCGGTCGGGGTGCCGAGAGCGACGACCGCCGTGCTCGGCCCGTTGAGCGCGAGCGCGGCCGGGCGCTGCAGCGTGAACGGAACGGTGAGCGACTCCGCGGCCTGGCGCCCGCTCGGCGACAGCTGGATCGCGAGCGAGCGGTCCGTGACGACGTCGGCGGACCCTGCGGTGAGGAGCAGGGAGAGCGGGGCGTCGGCGCGGGCCCCGACGGCACCCGGGCGGCAGACCATCGGCTGCGTCCCGGCGCAGGTCCACGCGGACCCCGGAGCCGCGGCACCCGTGACGCCGGACGGCAGGGCGACCGAGACCATGGCCGAGCCCGCGGGGATCGCCGTCCCGCCGACGTTCGCGACCGTGAGGTCGAGCTGGCGGGTCCGACCGCTGACCAGCGCGAGCGTCCCCGGCAGGGTGCGCAGCGTCAGGCGGGCCGGCGCGGCGGCGATGACGACGCGGATGGGCGGCGCGACGTAGTCGATACCCGCGCCCTGGACGCGCAGGCCCACCTCGCCGTCGGAGCGGTCGTAGGACTCGTCGATGGAGACCCGCAGCACGAGCGTCGACGTGGTCAGACCGGGGAGCTCGTCGAGCGTGCACCGCGCGACGCCGGTCCCGTCGCCGACGACGCACACCCAGCCGGCCGCGCCCATCACGGCGAACCGGCCGGCGCTGATCCCCGCGAACGCGGCCGCGGAGACGCCGTCGAGCGTCACGCCGTCGGGCAGCGTCACCTCGGCGACGAGGTTGGTCGCGGCGGTCTCGCCGCTGTTGCGCACTCCGACCGCCAGCTCCTGGGCCGCAACCCCGGCCTCCAGCGTCAGCCCGCCGGGCGGCAGGTCGATCGAGACGTCCGCGGGGGTCGGCTCGGGCGGCACCTCCGGCTCGGCCGGCACCTCGGGCTCGGGCTGCGCGGCGAACGGCGCGTCGGCGGTCACGTCACCCTCGGTGGAGAACGCCGAGGTCGTGGTGTCCAGCGGGGTGTCCTGCGGAGCCAGCTCGGTGGGCTCCGGCGTGGGGATGTCGGTCGGCTGCGGCGTGACCACGGCGCCGGCCGTCGAGGTGGGGGCGGGAGCGTCCGTGCTGGGGGCCACGCTCGAGGTGGGTTCGGCGCCGACGAGCGTGGAGTCGTCCGGCGAGCTGAGCAGGTTGACGATGCTGATCGCGGCCACCGCCGCGAGCGCGACGCTGCCCACCGCGATCGCCGCGGCACCGAGCGGGATCGACGCGAGGAACGCGGCAACACCGCCTGCCGCGGCCGCGCCACCGGCGGCTCCGGCGCCGACGACCCCGAGCGCGCTGGTCGCAGCGG
>NZ_JBFULZ010000343.1:0-1804 GCF_054049635.1 Cellulomonas sp. P5_C6
CCCTCCAGCGACGCCCCGCTCTGGGCGGCGGACGAGCGTGTGCCCGTCAGCCCGTCCAAGGTCGAGACCGCCCAGCGGTGCGCGCTGCGCTGGGCGCTGGAGGCCGCCGGCGGCACCGCCTCGGCCAGCGGCGGCCAGAGCCTGGGAACGCTGCTGCACGCGATCGCGCAGGAGCACCCGCGCGGGACCGAGGCCGAGCTGTCGGAGGCTCTCGACCGGCGGTGGGGCGAGCTGGGCCTGGGCGACGGCTGGCCCGCGCTCGCCACCCGCCGCAAGGCCGACGCGATGGTGCACCGGCTCGCGGTGTACCTGCGGACCGCGGGGGAGCCGCTGCTGGTCGAGGGGGAGTTCTCCGTCGACACCGACCGCGCGACCCTGCGGGGATCGGCGGACCGGATCGAGCTCGTGCAGGACGACGCCGCGGGACCGGTCGTCCGCGTGGTCGACCTCAAGACCGGCGCCAGCCCGCCCAGCGTCAGCAAGTCCGCCGAGAACCCGCAGCTCGGCGCCTACCAGCTCGCCGTCGACGCCGGCGCGTTCGACGGGCTGCCCGACGGCGCGACCAGCGGCGGCGCGCAGCTGGTCTTCCTCGGCACCGGCGCCTCCGCGGTCCTGCGGACCCAGGAGCCGCTCGGTCCCGAGGTGGACGGCCCCAGCTGGGCGCGGACGATGGTCGACCAGGTGGCCGAGCGGATGGCCGCGTCGACCTTCGAGGCGACCGCGAACGACCTCTGCGACCGTTGCCCGGTCCGGCGCTCGTGCCCGGTCCGCGGCGAGGGCGGACAGGTGGTCGCATGACCGTCCTGCTCACCGCAGCGCAGATCGCCGCGCTGGTCGGCCAGCCGCCGCCGACGCCCGAGCAGCGGCTCGTCATCGAGGCGCCCCTCGGGCCGTCGCTGGTCGTGGCCGGCGCCGGGTCGGGCAAGACCGAGACCATGGCCGCGCGCGTCGTGTGGCTGCTCGCCAACGGCATCGTCGAGCCGGACCAGGTGCTGGGCCTGACGTTCACGCGTAAGGCCGCCGGCGAGCTGTCCGAGCGCGTGCGCCGCCGCCTGCGCACCCTCGCCCGCGCCGCCGCCGCGGAGGGCATCGCTCTGGCCGGGGGCCTCGACCCGGCCCGCGGGGACGCGCTCGCGGGGCTGTCCCGGCCGACCATCTCGACCTACAACTCCTACGCCGCCTCCCTCGTGGCGGACCACGCGCTGCGGCTCGGGCTGGACCCGTCGGCCCGGCTGCTGGGCGAGGCGGCCCAGTGGCAGCTCGCCGCCGAGGTGGTCGAGGCGTGGAGCGACGACCTCGACACCGACGCCGCGACCTCCACCGTGATCGAGGCGGTGCTGGCTCTGTCCGGCGCGCTCGACGAGCACCTCCTCGACGCGGCGGGTGCGCGCGCCGGGATCGAGGGCATCCTCGAGGCGATCGCCGCGACGCCCCCGGGGACGCCGCCGCGCGAGCCGTACGCCGACGTCAAGAAGCTGCTGCGGTCGCTGGGGGAGCGGGTCCGGGTGCTCGACCTGGTGGCCGAGTACCGGACGCGCAAGAGGGCCGGCGACGCGATCGACTTCGGCGACCAGGTCGCCCTCGCCGCGCGGCTGGCGTGCGACGTGCCGGAGGTGGGCGCGGGCGAGCGGCAGAGGTTCCGCGTCGTGCTGCTCGACGAGTACCAGGACACGTCGTACGCGCAGCTGACGCTGCTGGGCGCGCTGTTCGGCGGCGGGCACCCGGTGACCGCCGTGGGGGACCCGAACCAGTCGATCTACGGCTGGCGCGGGGCCAGCGCGGGCGGGCTCGAGGGATTCCCGAC
>NZ_JBFULZ010000344.1:0-1799 GCF_054049635.1 Cellulomonas sp. P5_C6
GCCTCGCCGAGGGCGGCGGCCCGCGCGCCGGCCCGTGCGCCGTCGGTGCACCGGGTCTGCGCGACCGCCGCCGCTCCGACCGTGAGCACCGCCACCAGCAGCAGCGCGACGGCGGGGAGCCCGACGGCGAGCTCGGCGGTGACGCTGCCGCGGTCGCGTCGACCCGCCGCCGCGCTCACAGCGAGAGCGCCTGCCGGATGATCCCCGTCAGCAGACCCCTCACCTCGTTCCCCTTGAGGATCACCACGAGGAGCCCGGCGAACCCGACCGCCGCGAGCGTCGCGATCGCGTACTCGGCGGTCGCCATCCCGGCCTCGGCCAGCTCCTCGCGCGCGTGCCGGCCCTGGGCGTGCCAGGCGAGCACCGTCCGCGGCAGGACCGGTCGGCGGCGGTGCGGTGCGAGACCTGCGGTCCTGACGGGCGCGACCGGGCGCGCGGCCGGCCCCCCGCCGGGCGTCGGGTCGTCGTCGTGCGGGTCCTCGGGTCGTGTCCCGGTGGCGTCGATCGTCATGACCTCTCCTCTCGTCGTGCGCCGCTGACCGTCGGGCGCGACGCCAGCCTCGGTCGCGACGGCCCCGGCGGGGACGCCAGGTCGGCGATCGGTGGATCCGCGGCCGGGAGGGCGGGCTGTGGACGGCTCGAGACGCGTCACCCGAGCAGGTCACCGGCCAGGCTGAGCAGCATCGGCACCAGCCCGAGCAGCACGAACGMCGGCAGGAAGCACAGCCCGAGCGGGAGGACGAGGTGCACCCCGAGCGTCCCCGCGGCGGCCCGGGCGCGGGTGCGGCGCTCGCGGCGGAGCTGGTCGGCCCGCGCGCGCAGCGCCGGTCCCGGCGCAGACCCTGTGACCCAGCTCGCCTCCAGCGCCCCGACCACCTCGACCAGCGCCGCCCCCGCTCCCGACCACGCCGCGGACCACGGGGCGCCGAGGACCAACGCGGTGCCGCCGCGCGCGAGGACGGCGCCCTGGGCTCCCCCGACGGCCGCCCCGACCGCGGACAGCGCGCGCGGGATCGACACGCCGGTCGCGATCGCGACGTCGAGCAGGTCCAGCAGCAGGACGGCGTCGACGGCCGCCTCGGCATGCGGGCCTCGCCGTGCCGCCCGTCCGTCGCCGCGCCCCCGCTCGACCACGCGTGAGGCGGCGGGACCCCGGCTCGCGCGGCGCGGCGGTCCCCACCTCGGCACGGTCGCCCCCAGGACGGTCAGCGTCACGACGAGGGCCAGCGCGGGCGGCGTCACGGGCGGGCGGCGCGGGCCAGGAGCGCCGAGGTCCACCACCGGCCCAGCACGAGCGCCGTGACGCCGAGCACCGCCGCGGAGGTCCCGAGTCCTCCCGAGAGCACCACGCCGACCGGGTCCGCCCCGAGCAGCCCGCCCAGCACAATCCCGAGCAGCGGCAGCCACGCGAGGACCCGCGCGGTCGCCCGCGGTCCGGCCAGTGCGGCCCGGCGCTCCCCCTCCGCCTCCTCGTCGGCCGCCACGGCCGATGCGATCCTGTCCAGCACGCCGGCCAGGGGTGCCCCGAGGTCGTCGGACAACCGCGTCGCGGCGACGACAGCACGCGCCCGCTGCAGGTCGCCCGGCAGACGGCGGGACCGACGGGTCACGAGGACGAGTGCGCCCACCGTGGGGACCGGGCCGGCCGGAGGGTCGCCGAGCACGCGGCTCCACGCATCGGCTGGGCTCGCGCCGGCCCGCAGCTGCGCGGACGCGCCCAGCAGGACTGCGGAGAGGTCCCTCGAGGGCGAGCGGTCGTCCGTGCGAGCCGCGCGGCCGGCCCGGGACCGGCTCGGTGC
>NZ_JBFULZ010000345.1:0-1772 GCF_054049635.1 Cellulomonas sp. P5_C6
GCGGAGCGCGGGACCCTCGGCGACGGCGAGCCCCACCTGGACGCCGACGTGGCGCGCCAGCTCCAGGACGAGGTCCCCGCAGCGCAGGAGGTCCGCCACGAGCGGTCCGCCACGAGCTGGCGGGTGAACACGACGCTGCCGGCGCCGACGAACGCGATCTTGGCCATGCTGGGATGATCGCCGCGCTGAGCGATTCGTGCAAGAATTCCCCGTTCGATCAGGCGAAATGATCATTCTGAGTGAGCGAGGTTCCGATGCCGGTGGTAGACGACGCGCCGAGGGCGACGTCCCGCAAGCGCTCGGACCGCATGCTCGCGGTCCTGGCCCTGCTCGAGTCCGGCGACACCGTCACCCTCGCGGAGCTCACGCAGTCGCTCGGGGTCTCGTCGGCGACCGTGCGGCGCGACCTGGCCGACCTCGAGGATCAGGGCCTGCTCGTGCGAACCCACGGCGGGGCGCGCGCGTACGCGTCGGCCCGGGCCGAGGTGCCGGTGCGGCTGCGCGACTCGCAGTTCCGGCTGGCCAAGCAGCGCATCGCCCGCAGGGCCGCCGAGCTCATCCCGACCGGTCCGTACAGCGTCGCGATCAGCGGCGGCACCACGACCGCCGAGGTGGCGAAGGTGCTGGCGGGCAGGCCGGACCTGGCGATCGTCACCAACGCGCTCACCACCGCGATGGAGATCGCCTCCCGCCCCAACCTCAAGGTGATCATGACCGGCGGGGTCGTGCGGTCGACGTCGTTCGAGGCCGTCGGCGTGCTGGCCGAGAACACCTTCAACGCGATCAACGTCGGCACCGCGATCCTGGGCACGGACGGCATCAGCGCGGCCGGCGGAGCGACCACCCACGACGAGACGGAGGCCCGCACCAACAACGCGATGGTCAGCCACGCCCAGCGGGTGGTCGTCGTCGCCGACGGGTCCAAGGTCGGTCGCGTCACCCTGGCAAAGATGGCCGACCTCTCGCAGGTCCACGTCCTCGTCACCGACACCACCGCCGACCCCGACGAGCTCGCCCGGATCGTCGCCGCCGGCGTGGACGTGCTCGTGGTGGAGGTCTAGCCGGGTTCAGGGAGCGGCGAGCCGGCGCGCGCGAGCCACGGGCGATCACCCTTCTCCGTCATTTCTCCCGATGTTCGCCGGCGACATTCTTTCTGTGGACAGACTCTCGCAATTCGGGGGCTGTGGGCGGCTCGATGCGACGCCGTTAGGTCGCTGACCTGCGAACATGCGAATTCCTTCGTTCGTCTCACGATGCGGTCGCATGTCGCGGCGAATGTCAGTGGTGGCTGGGAGACTTCTTTGTGGCGGGATTGTTTGACCCGAATTCTCGGGTCGGCCCGGTGTCGCGAAGGAGGTGGTGGCGGTGTCGATCGAGGAGTTGTCCCCCGAGGCAGGCGCAGCGCGCGCCACCGCCGCCACCCGAGCTGCGGACGCGCCCGCTCCTGCGGCGCGTCCCGACATCGCCGATGCGGGTGCTGGTGCCGGTTCGCCGGCGTCCGCGGCTATCGCGGCGTTGACTGCGGCGGTGGACGCGCTGGCGGCCGCCTCGGACCCGGAGAGCCCGGCGGGTCGCCTGGAAGGTGAGGCGGCGGTCGAGGTGGTCCGGGAGGCCCTCGCGGTGGCGGGGCGTTTGTCGGCGATCGCGGCGCGGGTGGTGCCGGTGGTGGAGGCGGACGGGTGGTGGGCGCTGGATGGTGCCCGGTCGATCACGACGTGGGTCGCGGCGCAGGGTCGGCTGCCGCACGGGGAGGCCAAGCGGCTGGTCACGTT
>NZ_JBFULZ010000346.1:0-1769 GCF_054049635.1 Cellulomonas sp. P5_C6
GTCGGCCAGCAGCCAGATGATGGCGAGCCACATCTCCGTGCCCTGCAGTCCGGGTGCCGTCGCGGTGGTGCCGACGGTCGTCGGGTGCGGGGCCTGGAAGCCGAACCCCGCGTCGGTGGTCCAGTACCGCAGCGCGTCCCGGAGCAGCTGCTCGGCCCGACGGACGACCTCGTCGGTGCGGTGACCGGACCCTCGCGTGAGCCAGAGCGGGTGCGCGACGTCGAGGACGTTGCAGGCGGTCTGTCGTTCGGGCCTGAACCAGCGCACGTCCCTCAGGTGCGTCAGCACGGTGTCGATGACGGCCTCGGGGTGGGGGACTGGCACCCCGAGCTGCGCGAAGGTCCCGCGGGAGGCGCGGTAGTAGCCGTTGACCATCTGGAGCAGGCCCTCGGTGGGAGTCGGGCGCCCCCACATCCCGGTCTGCGGGTCGGCGCGCAGGAGGAGCCAGCCGAGCGCGGCGTCGATCGCGCCGCGCTGGGACTCCGCCTCGCGCCGCAGGTTCCACAGCTGCGCGGTGCCGAGCACGTCCACCCAGTGCCCCGCGGCCCACGCCTGGTCGCGCCACGGCAGGGCGTCGAGCTCGGTGACCAGCTCGGCCGCTGTCGCCTCCGCCACGACCTGGATCGGGTGGTCGAACCGTTGGCCCAGCAGGTCCAGCGCGTACCCGACGCACAGGACGTGGTAGCTCCCGCTGTCGTCGAACCGCTCGTGCCGCACCGGTGCCACCCCGCCCCCGGCCAGCAGCTCGCCGACCATGCCGGTCGCGGGGTCCTGCCAGGACCGCAGCCGCCTCGCCTGCTCGTCCGGGGTGAGCTGCGGAGGTGCGGCGCCCAGGAGCAGGTCCGCGATCTCGATGGCGTCGCACTGGGCGCGGACGGTCGCGGGGCCGCCCGGCTTGTCGGAGAAGAGCTGCCGTCGCTCGTCCCAGGAGCGGGCGAGGACTGCCGAGGCCTGCTCACGTGCCTGGTCGGCGAAGGTCGCGACGGCCTCCGCCAGGCTGGAGGTCGTCGCCGATGCCCCGCGCCACCGGAGCACCCGGGCAGGATTGCCGCCGACGACCGCGCCGGCGGGGACGTCCTTGGTGACGACCGCACCGGCGGCGAGCACGGCCCGGTCGCCGACGTGCACGCCGTCGAGCACGACGACGTGGGAGCCGATCCAGACGTCGTCGCCGATCGAGATGCCTCGGGAGAAGACCGGCTGCCGGAAGACCTCGACGTCGGGGTCGTCCATCGTGTGGTTGAAGCCCAGCACCGAGGAGTGCGCGCCGATGCGCACGGCGTCACCCAGGACGACGTCGCCGCGCACGACCGCATACGGGTTGACGGTGCAGTCACGTCCGGCCCGGAGCGAGCCGCTGAGGTAGGCGCCGGCGGCCACGTAGGTCCGGTCGCCCAGCTCGAGGGTGTCGTTGGTGACGGAGGCCAGCTCCGAGACGAAGACCCGCTCGGCGAACCGGTAGCCGCGCTCGCGCGACAACCGCCGCTGCACCTCGAGCTGCCGCCTCTGGGCCTCGGGGTCGGCGTTGTCCCAGAAGGCCCAGGGCGTGTAGTCGAGCGCCGTCCGGTCGAAGGCCAGGGGCGCCGGTGCTGTCGTCGCGTCGCTCATCGGTCGATCTCGCTCTCGTCGTTCGTACACCCCAGTAGAGGGTGGGCGATCGCACAGCGATAGGTTCGTGAACACAGTCGAACACGACGATGGGCAGGAGGGCCGGTGCCGACGACCGTCGCTGGATCGCTGGCCCGCACACGGCAGGAGCAGATCCTGCG
>NZ_JBFULZ010000347.1:0-1767 GCF_054049635.1 Cellulomonas sp. P5_C6
CGTCCGCAGCGCGCGGGCCAGCGAGACGCCGCCGGTCACGATCAGCCGACCGGCACGTCGGCCCACGCGGCCGCGACCGCGTCGCGCACGGCGTCCGGCCCGACCCCGACCGAGGCGAGCACCTGGAACGCGGTCGTGTCGTCCAGCCGCACGGCCGAGAGCAGCAGGTGACCGGTGTCGAGCCGGCGGTGCTTGAAGCGGACCGCCTCGCGCAGCGCGATCTCGAGCATCTTCTTCGCGGCGGCGTCGAAAGGCCGGTGCCCCGCCCTGGTGCTCGGTGCCTGCGCGACATCGTCGAGCGCGCCCGGGCCGAACGAGGCCTCGACCTGTGCCCGGACGGCGTCGAGGTCGATGCCGACGCCGGCCAGCGCGGCGGCGTCGATGGTGCCCGCCGGCAGGGCGCGGACCGTGGCGAGCAGGGCGGCGTGGTCGACGCCGAGCCGCTGCAGCGCACGGGCGGCCACCGTGTCGGGCGTGTGGACGGCGCCGAGCAGCAGGTGCTCGGTGCCGATGCGGTCGGCGCCGAGGCTGCGCGCCTCGTCCTGGGCGTGGACGACCGCGTCGCGGGCGTCGCTGGCGAACCTCTCGAACATCAGTCGAACCTCTTTCCGTACTTCTTGTGGACCGCCTGGCGGGAGACCCCGAGCGCGGCGGCGACCTGCTGCCAGGACCACCCCAGCCCTCGGGCGCGCTCGACGTGCAGGGCCTCCAGCCGGTCGGCCAGCGCCCGCAGCGCGCGGACGGCCCGGAGGCCCTCGGCAGGCTCGGCGGCACTGGCGGCCGCGGTCATCAGCTCATCGGACATAGCCGTCAACCTACGTTGACAGATCCGTGATTGTCAACCCAAGTTGACGCGCCATCCACCACGCAACGTCCGAGGAGGTATGGGTCAGGGGCCCTACCTGCGCGGACGTCCGCTCCTCAGGGCGCGGAACGTCCGAGGAAACAGGGGTCAGGACCCGCATCTGCGCGGACGTCCCGGGGGCACAGCGGTGTGTCCGCAGATTCGAGCGCCCTGGCGACCGATCGTGCGGACGTCCGGGCCTCAACGCGCGGGACGTCCTAGCAAGTAGGGGTCAGGGGCCGTACTTGTGCGGACGTCCCGGGGGCCAGGGCCGGCGCCGGCGCTGGCGGGTCAGTCCGTGGGGAGGGGGTGGGGGTGGTGGACGTCGCGGTTGTCGATGACGACCGACGCGCGGGACGCCGGGCGGCAGGAGGCGAGGTAGGTGCGCTGGCCCTCGACGTACCGGACGTTGGCGGGGTGGTGCGGATCCGGCGGGCAGCCGTCCCGGACGGCCATGCGGGCGAAGGTCTCGGCGAAGTCGACGTCGAGGTACACCGAGAAGTCCCACCAGGCGGCGAGCTCGTCGCGGTGCAGGAAGATCCCGTCGACCACGAGCACGGTGCGGTCCGTGCCGGACTCGCGCGGCAGGTGCAGCGCCTGGTCGGTGGTGACGTCGCGGACGGCCCGGCGGAAGCGGCGGCTGCCGCCGGGCGCGAACGGCTCGAGGACGTCCCGGCGCAGGGCGTCGTAGTCGTACGAGTCCGCCCAGAAGCCCTCGGGGGAGTGCCGGCCCCGGCGGTAGCGCTCGTCGCGGGGACGGTGGAAGCCGTCGACGCCCACCCGGACGACGTGCCTGCCGCCGCGGCGCAGCTCCGCGGCGAGCTCGTCGGCGAACGTGGTCTTGCCGGCCCCGTCCATGCCATCGACGCCGACCAGCACCGGCCTGCCGAGCGCGCGCGGGTCGGGCACGCGGGCAGCGACCC
>NZ_JBFULZ010000348.1:0-1685 GCF_054049635.1 Cellulomonas sp. P5_C6
GTCCATGATTCCGGCCCTGGTGTTCTTCTCGCTGTTCGAGCGGCGGATCGTGGGCGGACTCCAGGGCGCGGTCAAGGGCTGAGGGGAACCCGCCATGACGGAGATTCGTACGTTCGCGCCCACGGGCGCTTCCTCCGACGCCGCGCGAGCGGTCGACGAGGTGCGCCTGCTCGACCTGCTCGGTCGGATGACGCTCGAGGAGAAGCTCGCCCAGGTGGTGGGCTTCTGGGAGAAGGCCGACGGAGAGTCGGTCGCGCCCCTGCAGGGCGAGTTCGCCGCGCCGGCAGTGCTCGATGAGTTCGCGCGCCATGGGCTCGGACACCTGACCCGCCCCTACGGCACCCGTCCGGTGGAGGCCGCCGAGCGCGCGGCGTGGCTGTGGGAGTTCCAGCGCGGACTCGTGAACGGCACGCGCCTCGGCATCCCGGCGATCGTGCACGAGGAGGTCCTCACCGGCCTCTCGGCGTGGGGGGCCACGACGTACCCGACGCCGTTGGCGTGGGGCGCAGCGTTCGACCCGGAGCTGGTCGAGGAGATGGGCGCCGCCATCGGCGACTCCATGCGGGTCCTCGGCGTGCACCAGGGCCTCGCGCCCGTGCTCGACGTCGTGCGGGACCCGCGGTGGGGGCGTGTCGAGGAGTGCATCGGCGAGGACCCCTACCTGGTCGGCACGCTCGGCACGTCCTACGTCCGGGGCCTGCAGTCGCGCGGGGTGCACGCGACCCTCAAGCACTTCGTCGGCTATTCCGGCTCCCAGTCGGGCCGCAACTTCGCCCCGGTGCACGCAGGTCCGCGGGAGATCGCCGACGTCCTGCTCCTCCCGTTCGAGATGGCTGTCCTCGACGGCAACGCGCGCTCGGTCATGCACGCCTACACGGAGATCGACGGTGTGCCCGTAGCGTCCGACCCGACGATCCTCACGGGGATCCTGCGGGACCAGTGGGGGTTCGACGGCACGGTCGTGGCCGACTACTTCGGCATCGCGTTCCTGCACCTCCTGCACCACGTCGCCCGTGACCTGGGCGACGCCGCCGGGCAGGCGCTCGAGGCGGGCGTCGACATCGAGCTGCCGACCGGAGACGCCTACGGACGGCCGCTGGCTGACCGGATCCGGTCCGGCGAGGTCGACGAGGCCCTCGTCGACCGAGCGGTGCTGCGCGTGCTGCGGCAGAAGGACGAGCTCGGGCTGCTCGACGCCACGTTCGACGACGCGCCGCCGACGGACATCGACCTCGACCCCGCGGAGCACCGAGAGCTCGCGCGGCGCCTCGCCGAGGAGTCGGTGGTGCTCGTCTCGAACGACGGCACGCTGCCCGTGCGTGGTGTCTCGCGGCTCGCGGTCATCGGCCCGAACGCGGACCGGACCGACGCTCTGTACGGCTGCTACTCGTTCGTCAACCATGTCCTCGCTCAGCACCCCGGCTTCGACGCCGAGCTCGACGCGCTGACCATCGTCGAGGCGATCCGCGCCGACCTTCCCGGTGCCGCCGTTCGGTCCGTGGCCGGCTGCGCCGTGGACGACGACGACCGCTCCGGATTCGACGCCGCGGTCGCCGCGGCCACGGAGGCCGACCTCGCCGTCCTGGTGGTCGGCGACCACGCCGGCCTGTTCGGTCGCGGGACGTCCGGCGAGGGCTGCGACCGGGACGACCTCGAGCTGCCCGGCGTCCAGCGCCAGCTCGTCG
>NZ_JBFULZ010000349.1:0-1660 GCF_054049635.1 Cellulomonas sp. P5_C6
GCAGCCACTCTCGTCGGGCTCCTCGACTGCGCTGGTCGGGTGGCCTCTCGGCGAGATGTCCGGGGCCCTCCCCGTCGACGCCTAGACTCGCGCCACGTTCGGCCAGGTGGTCCGGCCGAAGAACGACTTCTGTTGCGGGTAGAAATGGCAACTCACAAGTTGCAGGCGCACATCAGTTCTAGAGGTCGAGGAGAGCCCGTGAGAATCGTTGGAGCTGTTCGCTTTCATGGAACTCGCGGTCCTCTGAGGGTGACATGGCCGTTCGCGGGAGCTGGGTTCGACCGCGACTCTGTGTACGTCACGATTGGTGCCACGTTCCTTGATCGCTGTGTCGCTCTAATCACCGGCGCGCAGCCGCCGCGTGCGCGCGTCGCGTGGTCGGCGCTGTGGGGCGATCTCGTCCAAGTGCGGCTTGCTCATCGAAGCGCCACATTTCTTGAAGAGAACGGCGACCGCTGCATCTTCATCGCCGCCACGGCGAACAGTTTTCGACCGCTCCGTGAGGCAATTCAGGCCAATGCGAGCTACGTCAACGTATCGACGACCTTTTTTGATGACTTTGTCAGGCTGCCTCGCCCGTAGTAGTTTGCCGCGCACACCTTGAGCGGCGCCCTGACGAGTTGATGGATTCGTCGACGCACTCCGCGCGCGGGGAGCCCAACGCCTTTGGCGGAGCGACGCCAGGCCGGCGGACCGCCAGGGGGCCCACTAGTGGGCTTCCCGGCACCGCGTACCGAGCGTGGAACCTGCCGGACGGGAGCTTCCGCACCTGGCCGAAGGATGCTCGACCGGCCATCCCGCCCCCCGCCCGTGTCGCTAGCGTGTCGCTAGAGACGACAAACCCGTTCCTCAATGTGCATCAGAGAACTGCTTGCGAACGAGTATACATGCAGGTCAGACGCCCTTTCGTGCATCTCAGTTCTACCCGGTTCACGCAGGCGTTCAAGGGTTCGAGTCCTTTCGCGGGCACACATCAGTTCGGGTCAGAGCGTCGGAACCAGGATCCGTGCCAGACACGTGCCAGATCGAGTCGGCGGTCGATTGGCGTGAGTCGCGGCCGAGATCCCGACGTGATCGCGGTCTGCCGGCCGATCAGAGCCGGGGTCACGCCGTACGGCGCCGAACGCTGGCAACCAGCGCGACCAGGCCGGCAACCAGCAGGACCAGTCCGCCCCCGGCGATCCTCAGCGGGGTCTCGAACTCCGCCGCACCGCAGGCCGTGAACGCACCCCCGTCGCTGTAGAACTCGTCGAGGCTGACCTGCTGGTCTTCGGTCGTGACGACGCCCGGCGTCAGCGGCCCGACCGGCACCGTTGCGTACGATGCATAGCACCCGTTCGTGACGACGAGCACCGAGCCGGCGGGGATCGACGCTCCTTCCAGCGCGGTCTTCACGACGAATGCCTTCGGGGCGCTACCGAGCGAAAGCGTCCCGTCCCACGCGGACCCCGGTACCCGGTCGATGGCCCAGAGGACCGACCGATCGGCGTCCGCGGCCTCGACGGACACGCTGGTCACGGCGTCGGCTCCGGACCGCTGGACCACCGCGCTCGGCGTCCCGTCCGGGCCGGGCACGAACCCCACCCAGGGCGTGGCCGGGTCGGACATGCGCGTGAGGATCGAGACGAGCGCGATCGCACCGAGCACGACACAGCCGAGG
>NZ_JBFULZ010000350.1:0-1645 GCF_054049635.1 Cellulomonas sp. P5_C6
CCGCCGCACGGGTGCCACCGGCGGCGAGCCGAGCCCGTCGGGAACCCTCCGGGTCGTCGGGCAGGCCGACGATCGCGCTGCCCCCGGGCAGCAGACCGAGGCCCGCGCGGAGGTCGTCGGCGAGCCCGACGGCGTGCCGACGGACCTGCTCGGGGTCGGCGTCGGCGAACTGCCGGAGCACCGGGGCGGCCCCCACCCAGCACAGCCAGGCCGGGGAGACGTCGAACCGCCGCGCGTCGAGGGCCAGCGCCATGGCCGGTCCGTAGACGGACGACCAGATCTCCTCGCCGGCGTACCACCCCGCGCTGATCGGGCGCAGGTCGTCCAGGAGCTCCGGGCGCACCGTGAGGAAGGCCGTGCCGCGCGGGGCGGAGAGCCACTTGTAGGCCGCGCAGACCGTGACGTCGAAGCGGCCGGCGTGCAGGGGCAGCCAGCCGGTGGCCTGCGTGGTGTCGCAGACGGTGCGGACCTGGTGGGCCGCCGCGGCCGCGAGGATCGCATCGGCGTCGGCGACGCGGCCGTCGCGCGACTGGACCAGGGAGAACGTGACGGTGTGGGTGGTCGGCCGGATCTCGTCAGCGAGCCGCTCGAGCGGCACGTACCGGACGGTGACGCCGCGGTCCGCGTGCGCGACGAACGGGAAGGTGACCGACGAGAAGTCGCCGTCGACGGCCAGCACCTCGGCGCCGTCCGGGACGTTGGCGGCGGCCAGGCCGACCAGCGCCGAGGCCTGGGAGCCGATCGCGACGTCCGACGAGTCGGTGTGCACCAGCCGGGCGTACGCGGCGCGGGAGGCGGTGACGGCCTCGTCGTAGACCGCGAGGTCCGCCTTCCCGGCCTGCCAGGTGTCCAGGGCGTCACGCATGGCCTCGACGGTCGCGCGGGACGGGAGCCCGCAGGTGGCGGCGTCGAGGTAGCCGGGCACGGGCTGGAAGGCGGCGCGGAGGGTGTCGAGGGAGTGCATCCGTCGATGGTCGCCCGGGCTCGGTGCATCACACAACGACAGGAATGGGTGCTCGGCCATCACGAGCCGTGATACTGGGGTCATGGTGCACACCCCGATCGAGGCACGGACGTCCGCACGATCGGTCGTCGGGGCGACCGGATCTGCGGACGTCCCGGGGTCTGCTCCCTCGGCCGGCGGCTCTGCTCCCGCGCTAGCGGGCGATCACGGGGTGGCCGGGCTCGAGGTCGGGTCGTTGCGGATGCTGCGGGCCATCGCCGACTCCGGGACGATCACCGGCGCCGCCGCGCTGCTCGGGTACAGCCAGCCCGCCGTGAGCCAGCACGTCCGCCGGCTGGAGCGGCGGCTCGGCACCGCCCTGCTCGACCGCACGGGCCGCTCGATCCGGCTCACGGAGGCCGGCGAGGTGCTGGCGCGGCACGGCTCGACGGTCGGCGCGGCGCTGCGGGCGGCGGAGGCGGAGGTGTCGGCGCTCGCGGGCCTGCGGGCGGGCCGCGTGCGGCTGGTCGCGTTCCCGTCGGCGTCCGCCACGATCCTGCCCGGCGCGCTCGCGGACCTGCGCGCCCGGCACCCGGGACTGACGGTGACGCTCGACGAGGCCGCGCCGCCCGAGTCCCTGCACGCGCTGCGGGCGGGGACGGCCGAYGTCGCGCTGGCCTTCGCGTACCCGGGGGTCGGGCT
>NZ_JBFULZ010000351.1:0-1645 GCF_054049635.1 Cellulomonas sp. P5_C6
CTCTACGACTGCGCCGGGCTGCTCTCGTCGTGGCTGCGCGACCTGGCGCTCGAGCAGCTCCCCGACGGGACCGTGCCGTGGTTCGTCCCGACGATCTACGGAAATCCGATGTGGTCGCCAGCGCGCCCGGGCGCGGCCTGGGGCGATGCCGCGGTGATCGTGCCCTGGACGCTGTACGAGCGCTACGGGGACCTCGACGTGCTCGCCCGACAGTTCGACTCGGCCCGCGCATGGGTCGAGTGCGTGGAGCGGTTGGCCGGTCCGAGCCGACTGTGGGACTCGGGCTTCCAGCTGGGCGACTGGCTCGATCCCGCCGCACCACCGGACGACCCCGCCGACGCTCGGACCGATCGTCACCTCGTGGCGACGGCCTACTTCGCCCGCTCGGCGCACCTGCTGGCCCGCATGGCCGGGGTGCTGGGACGCACCGAGGACGCGGATCGGTTCGCCACCCTCGCGGCCGAGATCCGCGACGCCTTCGTGGGCCGCTACGTGCTCCCGGCCGGGCGGCTGTCCAGCGACGCCCCGACGGCGTACGCGCTCGCGCTCGCCTTCGACCTCCTTCCCGTCGACCTGCGCGCCGCCGCGGCGGACCGTCTCGCGGGGCTCGTCGAGGCCGAGGGCGATGTCGTCGCGACGGGCTTCGTCGGGACACCGATCATCCTGGACGCGTTGTCGAGCACCGGTCACCTGGACCGCGCGTACGCCCTGCTGATGCAGACGG
The DNA here is from genome assembly GCF_054049635.1 of Cellulomonas sp. P5_C6. NCBI lineage: Bacteria > Bacillati > Actinomycetota > Actinomycetes > Micrococcales > Cellulomonadaceae > Cellulomonas > Cellulomonas sp. P5_C6. The sequence continues at coordinate 725 of NZ_JBFULZ010000351.1, forward strand.
CGTGCCCGTCGTGGCTCTACATGGTCGGTCAGGGCGCGACGACGATCTGGGAACGGTGGGACTCGATCCTGCCGGACGGGACCGTCAATCCCGGCGACATGACGTCGTTCAACCACTACGCACTCGGTGCCGTGGCCGACTGGCTGCACGGCACCGTCGCGGGGCTACGGCAGGCCTCACCCGCCGGCGATGCCTTCGAGGTCGCACCGCGTCCCGGGGGAGGCCTGACCTGGGCGCAGGCCTGGCTCGACACGACGGCTGGCCGCGCCGAGGTGTACTGGCGCGCCGACGGGGACGACGTGGCGATCACGGTGAGCGTCCCGCCGGGTGCGCGCGCCCGCGTCGACCTCGGCTCCGACGGCGTCGTGGAGCTCCTTGCGGGCACGCACGACCTGATGGTCGACAAGGGGCGGCTCACAGCGCGGTGAGTCGTCGACCTAGCGCCTCCCTCTCTCTCGGGATGGAGCGTTTCACCATGCCTCGCCGGCCGCCGATCGCTCGTCGTCCCATCGCGGATATCCGCAGGTCGGTGGATCGCAGGGGTTGACGCTTTCGGGGCGATCTGAGTAGTTTCGAACACACATATTGAAACGCTTCAACCACCCAGGCTGGGGCGCCCTGCGCGCGAAGTAGCCGCGTCCGTCTCTCAATGAGGAGAACCGATGCACGTCTCGCTGTCCCGAATCCGACGACCTCGTTCCCGCCGCCCGATCGCGCTCGCGTCGTCGCTCGCGGTGCTCGTACCGCTCGCGATCGGCGTCCCGCTCGCGGCATCAGCCCAGGCGGGCCCCGGCAACCCTGCCTGCCCCTGGATGAACACCGGCAAGTCGCCCGACCAGCGGGCCACCCTGCTCCTGCAGGCCAGCACGCTCGACCAGAAGCTGCGGTGGCTGGACGAGCAGGCCGCCAACAACCCCACGC
>NZ_JBFULZ010000352.1:0-1622 GCF_054049635.1 Cellulomonas sp. P5_C6
GTTCCACGCTCACGTGACAACCTCGTCGGGTGATCGCCCCCCGGTTCCGCCAGTCGTGTCGGTGCATGTGCACCGTCGCCGCGGACCCGTGCGTGTGCTGCTGTCCGCGGAGCAACTGACCCCGCCCCTCGTCCCCCCTCGGGCGCGCGGTCTGCGTCCAGAGAACCGCGTCCCCAGCGGTGGGTGCAGGCGCACGTCCACGTTCTTCCGGAGATAACGCCCCTATGGCGCACACCAGGATCGCCCCGCCCGCTGCTCGTGCCGAGGGTCAGTGGGCGTTCGGCCAGACGGAACCGCTGAACGGCAACGAGCTGTTCAAGCAGCAGGACGACGCCCTCAACGTCCGCCAGCGGATCGAGGACGTCTACTCCCGCGAGGGCTTCGCCAGCATCGCACCCGAGGACCTGCGCGGACGGATGCGCTGGTGGGGGCTCTACACGCAGCGCAAGCCCGGGATCGACGGCGGCAAGACGGCGACGCTCGAGCCGCACGAGCTGGACGACGAGTTCTTCATGCTCCGCGTCCGCTGCGACGGCGGCGCCCTGAGCCTGCAGCAGCTGCGCACCATCGCGGACATCTCGGTCGAGTTCGGCCGCGGCACCGCGGACGTCACCGACCGGCAGAACATCCAGCTGCACTGGATCCGCATCGAGGACGTCCCGGAGATCTGGCGCCGGCTCGAGGCCGTCGGGCTGAGCACCCAGGAGGCCTGCGGCGACTGCCCGCGCGTCGTCCTCGGGTCCCCCGTCGCGGGCGTCGCGGCCGACGAGATCATCGACGGCACCCCCGCCGTGCGCGCGATCGTCGACAACTACATCGGCGATCCCCGTTTCTCGAACCTCCCGCGCAAGTTCAAGACCGCGATCAGCGGCTCGCCGCACCACGACGTCGCGCACGAGATCAACGACGTCGCGTTCGTCGGCGTGGTGCACCCGTCGCTGGGTCCCGGGTTCGACGTGTGGGTCGGCGGCGGCCTGTCCACCAACCCCAAGCTCGGCGTCCGGCTCGGCGCGTTCGTGACGCTGGAGCAGATCCCCGACGTATGGGTCGGCGTCGTCAGCATCTTCCGCGACTACGGCTACCGCCGGCTGCGCACCCGTGCCCGCCTGAAGTTCCTGGTGGCCGACTGGGGACCCGAGCTGTTCCGGCAGGTGCTGGAGGGCGAGTACCTCGGCTACACGCTCGAGGACGGGCCCGAGCCGCCCCCGCCGCCCACGGGCCGCCGCGACCACGTCGGCGTGCACCCGCAGAAGGACGGCAGCTTCTACGTCGGCATGGCGCCCACGGTCGGCCGCATCTCGGGCGAGCTGCTGCAGCAGCTGGCCGATCTCGTCGAGACGGCGGGGTCCGACAAGGTCCGGCTGACCGTCGAGCAGAAGATCGTCGTGCTCGACGTCGCGCCGGCGAAGGTCGACCCGCTGGTCGAGGGGCTCGAGGCGCTGGGTCTCCCGGTCCGGGCGGCGAGCACGTTCCGCCGCGGCACCATGGCGTGCACCGGCATCGAGTTCTGCAAGCTGGCCATCGTCGAGACGAAGGCGCGCGCGACCCACCTGATCGGCGAGCTGGAGGACCGGCTGCCGACGTTCGACCAGCCGATCACCATCAACCTCAACGGCTGCCCC
>NZ_JBFULZ010000353.1:0-1618 GCF_054049635.1 Cellulomonas sp. P5_C6
GTCCGGTGATCGGCGACGACCTCGCCGCCGCCAAGGCCGGGCAGGTCACCCGCGTGCTGCTCTGCTCGGGCAAGGTCTACTGGGACCTGCTGGCCCACCGCGTGAAGACCGGCGACGAGCAGACCGCCATCGTCCGGATCGAGCAGCTCTACCCGCTCGACGGCGACGGCGCCCGCGCGGCGCTGGCGCCGTTCGACGGTGCCGAGCTGGTGTGGGTGCAGGACGAGCCGCGCAACCAGGGGCCGTGGACGTTCCTGTCCATGCACCTGCCGCAGCTGCTCGGCCGCACGCTCCGGGTGGTCTCGCGCAAGGAGTCGGCGTCGCCGGCGGCCGGGTCCGCGAAGAAGCACCAGGCGCAGCAGGCGACTCTCGTCGAGACCGCCTTCCAGCGCTGACGAACGGCTGATCGAGGCCCGCACCCCCCCTCGGGGTGCGGGCCTCGCTCGTGTCAGCCGACGGCGACCGGCGCGAACGTCCGGCGGTACGCCTGCGGGCTGGTGCCGAGCGTCCGCGCGAAGTGGTGCCGGAGCACGGCCGCGGTGCCGAACCCGCAGAGCCGGGCGATCTCCTCGATGCTCGCGTCGGACCGCTCGAGCATCTCCTGGGCGCGGACCACGCGCTGCCGCGTGACCCAGGCGGCCGGCGTGGTCCCGGTCTCGGCGCGGAACCGGCGGGCGAACGTCCGCTCGGACACGAACGCCCGGGCGGCGAGGTCGGGGACGCTCATCTCCTCCTCGAGGTTCTCCACCATCCAGGCGAGCAGTGGCGCGAGCGTGTCCGCGTCGCACGGCAGCGGCGTGTCGACGTACTGCGCCTGTCCCCCGTCCCGGTGCGGCGGGACCACCATGCGGCGGGCGACGGCCGAGGCCGCGGCGGCGCCGAGCTCGCGGCGGACCAGGTGCAGGCAGGCGTCGATGCCGGCGGCGGTGCCGGCGCTGGTGATCACGTGGTCGTCGTCGACATAGAGGACGGCGGGGTTGAGCCGGGCGGCCGGGAACTGTCGCGACATCTCGTCGGTGTACATCCAGTGGGTGGTGCACTCGCGGCCGTCCAGCAGCCCCGCCTGTCCGAGGGCGAACGAGCCGCTGCAGATGCTGAGCACCCAGGCGCCCCGCGCGTGGGCGTTGCGCAGCGCGTCGAGCACGACCTCGGGCACGTCGCCGGTGTCGCCGTAGGCGGGCACGATGACCAGGTCGACGTCCTTGGTGGCCTCCAGGCCGTGCTCGACGATGATCGAGTAGCCAGCCCCCTTCGTCGGCACCACGCCCGGCTCGATCCCGCACAGCGTGAAGTCGAAGGACGGGCCGCCGGTGTCCCGGCGGTCGATGCCGAAGACCTCGCAGGCGACCCCCAGCTCGAAGGGAGCGACGTTCGGCAGGGCGATGGCGGCGACGGAACGGAGCATGCGCCCAGCATCGGCACGGCGTGGCGGAATGTCAACGGTAGGCGTCAGTTCTGCCACTCGTGGCGCGTTATCCACGGGCGCAGACTTTCTGCCATGACCACCTTCTGGATCGTCCTCGCACTCGCCGGAGCGGCCTGGCTGGTCGCCCGTCTGGTCGTCACGCTGCGCCGCGACGGCCTCGGCTCCGCCCAGCCGCCCGCCTCCCACTCGGAC
>NZ_JBFULZ010000354.1:0-1614 GCF_054049635.1 Cellulomonas sp. P5_C6
GTCCCATGTTGTTCTCGTGCGCCCACGGGGCCGGACGGTGCACGCACGCGCCGCGGCGGGTCGTCCGCGTGCACCCGTCGTTCTCCTGGGCACGCGGGGGACGGGCCAGTGCGAGCTGGGCCGCGGACGAGATCGTCGCGGACGAGCCCGGCCGTGCGGGAGGTCAGCGACCGACGGCGAACGGGGCGCCCAGCTCCGTGAACGTGGCGCCCTCGTCGGCGGCCCGGGCGCACCAGTGCTCGACGTCCGCGATCACCGGGTGCCGTGCGGGGCCCTCCCCGCGCCACTCGACGAGCTCGGACGGCACGGGCGCGGGGTCGGGCGCGGTCCGCACGGCCTCGAGCACGCGCAGGAACGCGCCGGTGTCCGCGACCGAGCACCGCAGCGCGATCGTCGGGTCGGCGCGGGCCTCGAGGAGCTGGCTCAGCAGGTCCACGCGCCCGGAMCGGATCCGGCGGGTGCCGCGGGGCGAACGCACGTCGATCTCGTCGGTCTCGTACAGCAGCGTCGCGGTGCCCAGCGTGCCCAGGACCGTCACCCGGGCGCGGGACTGCACGGGTGCGCACAGGGTCAGCCCGGCGGACACGCGGATGCCGGAGCGTGTCTCGACGACGACGGCGGAGGTGTCGTCGGCCTCGATCGGGTGCGCGTGGAACAGGTCCACCCGCACGTCGACGACGTCCTCGACCGTCCTCGCGCCGGCCAGCAGCAGCGCCGTCGCGACCGCGTGCGCGAGCGGGTTGCTGACCACGCCGTCGACCACCTCGACGCCGTCCAACGTCCGCCGGCCGGCCCACGCGGCCCGGGCGTAGTAGGCCTCGTCGCGCACCCATGTGCCGACGGCCCCCACCCCGGTGACCTCCCCCAGCTCGCCGGAGCCGACGATGCGCGCGAGCTCGTCGACGGCCCCCGACCCGTAGGTCTGGAACCCGACCTGGCAGCGGCGGCCCGTCTCCTCGACCACCGCGAGCAGCTCGGCGTGCTCGGCCAGCGACGCCGTCGTCGGCTTCTCGAGCAGGACGTCGCAGCCCGCGCGCAGGGCCGCCGACGCCAGCGGCAGGTGCGTCGGGATCGGGGTCGCGAGGACGACGACGTCGGGCCGGGCGTTCGTCAGCAGGGAGTCGAGGTCGGGGAACCAGGGCACGTCTCCGTCGACGGGCCGGGGGTCGACCACCGCCGCGAGGGTCGCGAGACCGCGTTCCTGCAGGTCGGTGACGTGGCGGACGTGGGAGGCGCCGTGCCCGTGCACGCCGACGACGGCGATCGTGGGGACGTCGGTCGCGGTCTCGGGCAGCGCGCTCATCGCCACGCCTGCCCGGCCAGCTCGGCGGYCTCGTCGGCACCCAGGGCCCGGTCCACCACGACGGCGGCGAGCCCGAGGTCGAGCCGTCCCCCGTCGGGCACGTCGACCACCCGGTCCCAGGCGAGCGCCGGTCCGGCGCCGACGTACTCGGAGACGCGCGCGAACCACGGGCGCAGCTGCGCCGGCGGCTGCACCAGCAGCACCGTGGTCGTCGCGGTCTCCCGCCGCTGCACGAACGCGAGCCACGGCGACAGGCTGCCGTGCACGGCCTCCTCGCCCACCAGCCCCTCGCCCAGCACGGTCGTCACGTC
>NZ_JBFULZ010000355.1:0-1596 GCF_054049635.1 Cellulomonas sp. P5_C6
GGCACCCTGGTCCTGGAGACGTCCTGGCAGACGCCGTCGGGCTGGCTTATTGTCCGCGACGCGATGGTGATGGTGCCCTGGCACAACCAGGTCGAGCGGTCCGCGACCCACCGCCGCACCACCACAGACGACGACGCCGAGCACATCCTGCTGCGGTCCGTCTCCGGCGTGAGCGGCACGGTGGACCTGCAGGTCGAGTGCGCCCCCTCACCGGACTACGGCCGCAGCGAGCCGCACTGGGAGTACGACGGCACCGGCTACAACGCCGTGCACGCGATGCCCCCGGACGGATCGAGCTGCCCGACCCTGCGCCTCACGTCGAGCCTGCGGATGGGCATCGACGGACGGACCGCGTCCGCCCGCACCCGCATGGTCAACGGCGACAAGGCCTACATCGCCCTGTCCTGGTCGCCCCTGCCGGCGCCGGCCACGTGGGAGGCGGCCGCCGACCAGCTGTGGCGCACCCAGGAGTTCTGGCGCGAGTGGATCACGCAGGGCGTGTTCCCCGACCACCCGTGGCGCACCTACCTGCAGCGCAGCGCGCTCACGCTCAAGGGGCTCACCTACGCGCCGACCGGTGCTCTGCTCGCGGCGGCGACGACCTCCCTGCCCGAGACCCCCGGCGGCGAGCGCAACTGGGACTACCGGTACGCCTGGATCCGCGACTCGACGTTCGCCCTCTGGGGCCTGTACACGCTCGGCCTGGACCGCGAGGCCAACGACTTCTTCGCCTTCATCCACGACGTCTGCCGGGACAACAAGGACCTGCAGATCATGTACGGCGTCGGCGGCGAGGAGAAGCTCGAGGAGTTCGAGCTCGGCCACCTCTCGGGCTACGAGGGGGCGATGCCCGTCCGCGTCGGCAACGCCGCCTACGACCAGCGGCAGCACGACGTGTGGGGCGCGGTGCTCGACTCCGTCTACCTGCACACCCGCTCCCGCGAGCAGCTGCCCGAGGCGCTGTGGCCCGTGCTCAAGCGGCAGGTCGAGGCGGCGATCCGGCACTGGCACGAGCCCGACCGCGGCATCTGGGAGGTCCGCGGCGAGCCCCAGCACTTCACGTCCAGCAAGCTCATGTGCTGGGTGGCCCTCGACCGCGGCGCCCGGCTGGCCCGGATGCACGACGAGCACGACTTCGCGGCGCAGTGGAGCAAGCTGGCCGCCGAGATCCACGCGGACATCTGCGCCAACGGTGTCGACGAGCGCGGCGTGTTCGTCCAGCGGTACGGGTCCGACGCCCTCGACGCCTCGCTCCTGCTGGTCCCGCTCCTGCGGTTCCTGCCGCCCGACGACCCCCGCGTGCGCGCCACGGTCCTCGCGATCGCCGACGAGCTCACCACCGACGGCCTCGTCCTGCGCTACCGCGTCGAGGAGACCGACGACGGCCTGTCCGGCGAGGAGGGCACGTTCACCATCTGCTCCTTCTGGCTGGTGTCGGCCCTGGTCGAGATCGGCGAGCTCGACCGCGGCCGCGCCCTCTGCGAGCGCCTGCTCTCGTTCGCCAGCACCCTCAACCTGTACGCCGAGGAGATCGACCCCCGCTCGGGTCGGCACCTGGGCAACTTCCCGCAAGCCTTCACGCACCTGGCCCTGATC
>NZ_JBFULZ010000356.1:0-1594 GCF_054049635.1 Cellulomonas sp. P5_C6
GCCATGGCGGCGGCCTGCGCCTGCACCCAGGCGTCGTGGGCCGCGACCACGGCGGCCTCGGCGGCGGCGAGCGAGACCGCGAGCGCCCGCAGGGACGCCGGGCTGAGTCCGGTCGCGGTCGCGGGGCCGGTCGCGGCCGGGTCCGTGCTGGCCGGGTCCGTCGGCGCGAGTGCCGTGTCGGCAGTCGCCAGCTCGGCGGCGAGCTGCTGCCGGACGGCGTCGTCGGCGACGGCGTCCTGGCTCGCGGCGAGCGTGGCACGCGCGCTGTCCGCGGCGGCGGCGAGGGTGGCCAGGGCGGCGACGCGGACGCTGGCCGCCTGGGTCCGGCCGGCGTCGGTCGCCTGGACCAGGAGGGCGTCGGCGTCGACCACCTGCGCCTCGTGGGCGTGCGCCGCGCGCTGGTCGGCGGCGGCCTGCGCGGCGGCCACCCGGTCGTCGTGGTCCGTCCACGCCCAGGCTCCCCCGGCGACGCCGACCACGAGGACGGCGGTCACGGCGGCGACGATGCTGCGCGGTGGACGGCGGATGGAGTGCTCCGAGCGGGCTGCGGGACGGACAGGGCGATTCGGACCGTGGTCAGGGTAGCCGCGCGCCGACGGACGCGACACGACGAGCGGGACCACGCCGAGTGTCCGAACTCGGCTCCACCGGCGCGAGGCCGCCGACGCGTCGGCCCTGGGGCATCCCGTCAGCACACGACGCATGCTCTGCCGAGGACCGCTCCCGGGCGCCCGAGTGACGCTCGTCGCACGCCTTCGCCGTCTTTGTCGGGAACCTGCCGGCGACGTCCGTCAGGAACCACAGTCATCCGGTGGAACCCGCGCTGGAGCGCTCAAGAACACGGTCCGGGAGGCCGATCCCGGCACCATGAGTGATGTGCGCCCGACGCTGTCCCTTCCCGCGTCCGGCCCTCACGGCACCGTCCCCGGGGTGCGAGCCCTGACCCCTGAGGAGAACGGTCACCTCGACCGTGCGCGCGCGCACCTGCGGGCCAGCGGCGCCGACGTCGCCGACCCGCGCGCCGTCGGGGCGCTCCTGTTCTCGTCCCGGACGCGGTGGGCCGACGGGCCGTCCACCCCCGTGCCGCAGGCGATGGTCATGGCCCTCGGCGTCGGCGTCGGCGACCTCATCGTCGCCCGCGTGCCCGGCGCCCGGTGGGCCCTGCGGATCGGCACGTCACCCACGCCGGCGGTCGTGTCGGCGTCCGGCGAGGACGCGGCACTGCCGCTGACCGACGTCGGCTCTCGCTGGCAGACCGGGTGCACGCCCGACTGGGTCGCCGAGTACGTCATCGCCGCTGCGGCCCACCTGAACGCCGGCGCCGCACCCGAGCTGCCGAGCCCGCGGACCCCGGAGCGCAGCCCCCAGCTCGTCGCGGAGTCCGAGGGCCCCGACTACCTGCCCTCGCGGCCGACCGCCGCAGGCCAGCCGCTCTCCAGCCGTCGCCCCACGCCGCCGCTGTCCGCACGACCGGTCGAGGACCAGCCCGTCGCGCTGCGTGCGCTTGCCGACGCCACGGCCGCCGCCCGCGCCGCCGACGGAGCGTCCGCCTTCCGCGAGCTCGCCGAGGCCGCCGGCGCCCCRCGCCCCGCGG
>NZ_JBFULZ010000357.1:0-1562 GCF_054049635.1 Cellulomonas sp. P5_C6
CATCTGGGAGAACCTGTGGGCCGCCGGGTTCGCGTCCGCCGCCCGCCGCTCGGGCGGTCAGCTCATCGCCGACGGCCGCATCCCCATCCAGGCCATCATCGCCTCGATCGAGGCTGACGAGGCACTCGCCCTAGAGGAGTCCTGACATGCCGCTCCGTCCCGCTCGCATCGGACGCGTCGGGGTGGTCGGCCACCCCGTCGCCAAGACCGCCGTCGTCGCCAAGGCGATCACTCCCGGTCCCGCGCCGGTCGCCAAGACGGCCGTCGTCGCGGCCGCGGTGACACCGGGCCGCCGCCGCCGGATCTAGCGCGTCCGTGTGCGTCCGCCGACCGGCTCGAACGGTCGGCGGACGCACTCGTCTGGCCCGCGCGACGTCGCACTGCCAGGGTGTCGGCATGGGAGAGACGGACGGCATCGCCGGAGTGTTCGACCGCGCCGCGGACACCTACGACGACGTCGGGGTCCCGTGGTTCGGCCCGATCGCAGCCGGGCTGGTCGACGAGCTCGCCGTCGATCCGGGCGAGCGGGTGCTCGACGTGGGCTGCGGACGCGGGGCGGCCCTGGCGCCGCTGGCCCGTGCGGCCGGACCGACCGGGTACGCCCTCGGCATCGACCTGGCCCCGCGGATGGTGGAGCTGACCGCGCTCGACCTGGCGGACCTGCCGCAGGTCGAGGTCCGCGTCGGGGACGCCCGTGCGCCTGCCCTCCCGGCGTCCTCTTTCGACGTCCTCGCCTCGTGCCTCGTGCTCTTCTTCCTCCCGGACCCGGCGGGTGCGCTGCGCACCTGGAGCGACCTGCTGGTGCCCGGCGGCCGCCTTGGCGTGACCACGTTCGGCGCGCAGGACGAGCGGTGGCGGGCCGTCGACGCGCTGTTCGACCCGTACCTGCCGCCGGCGATGCTCGACGCGCGCACGAGCGGCACCCGCGGACCGTTCGCGTCCGACGACGGCATGGTGCACCTGTTCGACGACGCGGGGCTCGAGGGCGTCCGGACCGCGCACCGCACCGTCGAGGCCGCGTTCCGCGACCCCGAGCACTTCCTCGAGTTCTCCTGGTCCCACGGGCAGCGTGCGATGTGGGAGGCCGTCCCGCCGGACCGGCACGACGCGCTGCGCTCCGACGTGCTGGAGGCGGTCGGCGCGCTGCGCGACGGCTCCGGGCGGATCACCTTCGGGCAGGACGTCCGGCACACGCTCGGCGAGCGCGCCTGACCGGATTGCGCCCGCGGCGAACCGGGGGCATATCGGGCCTCCCCACGTGGCTGTACCGGCCGTGGAGGAAGAGCCCCTGGACGCGTACTCGCGCACGGTCGTCGCCGTCGCCGACGCGGTGCTGCCCAGCGTCGCCAGCCTGACGGTCCGGAGCGGACGAGGGACCGGTGCCGGCAGCGCGAGCGTCATCACGTCCGACGGCTACCTGCTGACCAGCGCGCACGTGGTGGCGGGCGCCACGCTCGCCACGGCGGCGTTCAGCAACGGCACCACCCTGCAGGCCGACGTCGTCGGGCGCGACCCGCTCTCCGACCTCGCCGTCCTGCTCGCCCGGGGCGAGGTGCCCGCGC
>NZ_JBFULZ010000358.1:0-1531 GCF_054049635.1 Cellulomonas sp. P5_C6
TCCCCATGGTGCTGCTGGGCGAGCGCATCTTCGGGGGTCCCGCGGACCACGTGACGATGAACAACGTCGAGGCGGCCCGCGCGGCCACCCAGCACCTCCTGGACCTCGGGCGGCGGCACATCGCCGTCGTCGGCGCGCACGAGGGGGAGACCGTCGGCTCGGCCGCGCTGCGCGTGCAGGGCTACCGGCAGGCGCTCACCGAGGCCGGTCTGCCCGTGGACCCGGCCCTCGTCGGCGAGGCGGGCCTGTGGCACCGGGCGACCGGCGCGGAGACCATGGCCCGGCTGCTGGACTCGGGCGTCGAGATCGACGCTGTCTTCGGCCTCAACGACGCCCTGGCGCTCGGCGCCCTGCACGTCCTGCACGCGCGCCGCATCGACGTCCCGGGGCAGATCGCGGTCATCGGCTTCGACGACATCGAGGAGACCGCCTACTCGTCGCCGACCCTGTCCACCGTGGCGCCGGGGCGCGAGCAGATCGCGACGACAGCCGTCGACCTGCTGCTCGCCCGCATCGAGGAGACCGAGCCCGGGCGGCCGTTCGAGCAGGTCATCACGGACTTCGAGATCGTGGGCCGCGAGTCGACGCTCGGCGAACAGGTTCCGGGAGCCTGAGCGGGCCCCAGCCGGGAGCCTGAGCGGGTCCCAGCCGACGCGGCGGGGGCGGGCTCAGCTCAGGCGGCGTCGAGCCGAGTCAGCCGCTGGTCGACCACCCAGCCGCTGACCAGCAGGGGCAGGCTGACCCCGGCCAGCGGCACGAGCACGGCGACGTGGCTGAACGTGACCGCGAGGACCACGAGCGCGGCCAGCACGCCGAGGCTCGTGAGCGGCCAGAGCAGGGGCGCGACGCCGACGAACCRCCAGGTGCGGGCCACCGGCGCGTCGGCGTAGCGCCGGGCGACGGGCGCCAGCGTGGCGAGCGCGACGGTCAGGTAGCCGGTCAGCGCGACGACGCCGGCGGTGAGCGCGGCCTTCGTCGGGCCGGGGGACGCGGCGGCGAGCACGGAGGCGTCCACACCCAGGAGCACGAATCCCACGGTCAGGGGCGCTCCGAGCAGGTTGAGCCGCCGGAAGCCGGCGCGGTAGGCGGACCAGAAGTCGCGCCAGACGTGCTCGGACGGCGACCCGGCGGTGAGCCGGGCGAGCAGTGCGCCGCCGGCGCCGAGCGCGGGGTACGCGCCGAGCACGACGCCGCCCGCGAGGGTGCCGAGGAGGACGAGGACGTTCACCGCGACCAGCTGCGTGCCGGCGCGCAGGAACACCATGACGCGCCCGGCCCAGCCGCCGACGGCGTCGTCGTCGTGCGTCGCGGCGCTCACGGTCCGACCCGGGTGCCGAGCGTGGCGTTGCCGGCGGCGTCGAGACCCGCGAACGAGAGCGTCCGCACGCCGCGGACGGCATCGACCGACCCGAAGACGACGAGCTCCAGGCGCGGCGAGGTGAACCGCCCGTCGCCGTGGCTGCGGACCGTGGCCAGGAGCTCGTCGCCGACCGCCATGGTCCGGGACGTGGTGACGCTGCCGGCCGTGGCC
>NZ_JBFULZ010000359.1:0-1525 GCF_054049635.1 Cellulomonas sp. P5_C6
GGGCTGGGACTGAGCGTGGGCCACGACCACGACCACTCGACCGCCGCGCAGGCGCACCGCGGGCGGCTGCTCGCCGTGCTCGTCCTCACGCTGGTCGTGCTGGTGGTCGAGGTGGTCGGCGGGCTGGTGTCGGGGTCCTTCGCGCTGATCGCCGACGCCGGGCACATGCTCACCGACGCCGCGGGAGTCGGGCTCGCGCTGGGCGCCACGGCGCTGGCCGCCCGACCCGCCACGGCGGCGCGCACGTTCGGGTGGCAGCGGGCGGAGATCCTCGCCGCGCTGGTGAACGGGCTGGTGATCGCGGTCGTCGGCGTCGGCGTGCTCGTCGGCGGCATCGCGCGGCTGGTGAGGCCGGGCGAGGTCGAGGCGGGCCTCATGCTCGCGGTCGCCGTCCTCGGGCTGGCCGCCAACGGCGTCGGGCTGGCGCTCCTGCGACGCGGGCAGAGCGAGTCGCTCACGGTCCGCGGCGCCTACCTCGAGGTGCTCGGCGACCTGCTGGGCTCGGCGGCGGTCGTCGTGGCCGCGGTCGTGGTGCTGACCACCGGGTTCGAGCGGGCCGACGGGGTTGCGTCCGTCGTCATCGGCCTGATGATCGTGCCGCGCGCCGTCGCCCTGCTGCGCGAGGTCGGGACCGTGCTGCTGGAGGCGACGCCGCGCGGGGTCGACCTCGACGCGATCCGGTCGCACATCTGCCACGTCCCCGGGGTGCTCGGCGTCCACGACCTGCACGCCTGGACCATCACCTCGGGCGTCCCGGTGCTGTCCGCGCACATCGAGGTGCCGGACGAGCTGCTCTCCGGCGGCGAGGCGGGTCGCGTGCTCGACGACCTGCGCCGCTGCCTGGCCGGCCACTTCGACGTCGACCACTGCACCTTCCAGCTCGAGCCGCCGTCGACCACCGGCACCGAGCAGCACGCCCACGCCTGACCTGCGCATAGGGTCGGGGCATGGTTGCTGTGGGGATCGCGTTGCTGCCGCAGGAGCGGTGGGTGTCGGCCCGTCGCCGGTGGGAGCAGGCCGAGGAGTGGGGCTTCGACCACGCGTGGACGTACGACCACCTGGCCTGGCGCGCGCTGGTCGACGAGCCGTGGTTCGCGACCGTGCCGCTGCTCGCCGCGGCGGCCGCCGTCACCGAGCGGATCGGGCTGGGGACCTGGGTGGCGTCGCCGAACTTCCGGCACCCGGTGCCGTTCGCCAAGGACGTCATGGGGCTCGACGACGTCAGCGGCGGCCGGTTCGTGCTCGGGGTCGGCGCGGGCGGCGAGGGGTTCGACGCCTCGGTCGCCGGGGACCCGCCCTCGCGCGGGGAGCGGACGCGTCGGTTCGAGGAGTTCATCGGGCTGCTGGACCAGCTGCTGACCCACCCCGTCACGTCGCACCAGGGCGAGTTCTACCGCGCCGACCAGGCCCGGATGATCCCCGGCACCCTCGCGCGTCCGCGCACCCCGTTCGTCGTCGCCGCCAACGGCCCGCGGACCATGACGCTGGCAGCGCGGTACGGGCAGGGATGGGCCACCTACGGGCC
>NZ_JBFULZ010000360.1:0-1515 GCF_054049635.1 Cellulomonas sp. P5_C6
CCGTGAGGGCCTTGAGCGAGTAGGCCGAGACCTCCAGCGCGGTCGCGACATCGGGCCACTGCCCGTCCAGGAAGTGCCCGCCGAGCACGGACTGCGGGGCGAAGCCGATCGAGTGCACCACCCCGTCCAGGCGGTCCGCGTGCTCGCCGACGAGCTCCGGCAGGGCCGCCAGGTCGGCGGCGGACGTGACGTCGAGACGGACCACCGGCGCCGGGGCGGGCAGCCGCCGTGCGACGACCTCGGTCAGCCGCTGCTGGCGACCGAACGAGGTGAGGACCACCTGCGCACCCTGCTCCTGAGCCAGCCGGGCTACGTCGAAGGCGAGCGAGCCCTCCGTGAGAACCCCCGTCACCAGGATCGTCCTGCCGTCGAGCAGAGGCATCGGCGTCTCCCGCGTGTCGGTGCCGCGCTTCGACTAGCCGGCGCCGACGACGCTAGCTGGCGATGGACGACCCTCCTGGGCCGTTCGGCACCTTGACAAGAGGGAGCGGCAAGACGGTGCGGCCTGGCTCAGTGCTCGTTCTTGATCACGAAGAACGAGCCCCGGATCGTGCCGGCCAGCTTCGACTTCTGTCGCGCGAACTTGAAGCGCGACGCGAGCTCCTCGGGGACCTCCATGCCGTCGGACAGCTTGAACCCGACCGCGCGCTTCCCACCGTCGGAAAGCGTGTACATGACGTTGATGGACAGACCCGACTCGTAGAACACGTACGCCATCCTGATCCCGTCGACCACGAACTCCGTCGCCTCGAGGGGCCGGGACGAGATCACGAGGTCGCGCTCGTCCTTGAGGATCCCGTGCACCCAGTCCACCGTCTCCGTCGCCTCGCTCGCGGGCTCGACGGTGAAGACGTGGTCGTACTTGTTCTTGAAGTAGCGCGCCTCGTTGGCCCGCAGGCCGGCCGCTGCGTCCGCCACCGGCGAGGACTCCAGCCCGACGGTGGACACATTCGTGAAGTCGACGACGTAGGACAACGTGAACCCTCCAAGCGCGGAACTGAGAGTGCGAGGGTATCGGCCGGGATGCCCCTTCGTTGGCCGATCCATGCGTGCGGCCTGAAGGTGCGCCACCGAGGTCGACGGCGCGGCCCGCACCAGCGTGAGGGTCCTTGACGCGACCCGACTCCGCTCCTATCGTTTCGCCACCACCGCAGTTGGTCACGTGTTCAACTCGCGGCCACCCACCCCCAGGAGCGCAACGATGCGTGCCTCACGAGACCTCGCCACGGGTGGGTCCGCCGACCTCGTCGAGCGGCCGGCCCGAGCATGACGGCGACCCCCGTGCTCGACGAGACCACCCCCACCGTCCGCGTCCGAGCGCGCTGGATCGTCGCGTTCTCGCTGGCGGTCGTGGGCGTGGCCGCCGGCTGGTTCGGTCCGATCCAGATCCTGCTGCCCGCCCAGGCGGCGCGGCTGGAGGACCTGGGCCTCGGCGGCAAGGAGGCGATCCTCGCGATCGTCACCGCGAGCGGCGCGGTCGCCTCGATGATCGCGAACCCGCTGTGGGGCGGGATC
>NZ_JBFULZ010000361.1:0-1490 GCF_054049635.1 Cellulomonas sp. P5_C6
CGACGACGGGGATGGAGCGCAGGCCGTCGTCGGCCTTGAGGGCCTGCAGGACCTCGCGGCCGTCCATCCGGGGCAGGTTGAGGTCGAGCAGGATCAGGTCGGGCGTCGGTGCCTCGACGTGCTCACCCTCCTTGCGCAGGAACTCCAGGGCGCTGACGCCGTCCGAGACGACCGACAGGCGGTTGCGCAGCTTGTTGTCCTCGAACGCCTCGCGGGTCATCAGGACGTCACCGGGGTCGTCCTCGATCAGGAGGACGTCGATGATCTTGGTGCTCGTGGGCACAGGGGCACTCCGCTCAGGTGTGGTCGTCGGCAGCCGGCAGGGTCCAGCGGATGCTGGTGCCCACGCCGTCAGGCTGCTCGATCCAGATGCGACCGCCGTGGAACTCGACGATCTTCTTGCACAACGAGAGCCCGATGCCGGTGCCCTCGTAGACGTCCTTGGGGTGCAGCCGCTGGAAGATGACGAACACCCGCTCCGCGTACTGCTGGTCGATCCCGATGCCGTTGTCTCGACACTCGAGCTCCCAGGAGTCTGCCACGCGTCGCGCGCTGAGGTGGACCGCCGGCAGCCGGTCGGGGTGGCGGAACTTCACCGCGTTCCCGACGAGGTTCTGGAAGAGCTGGACCAGCAGCGGCTCCTCCCCGCGGACGGTCGGCAGCTCGTCGTGCGTCACCACGGCCCCGGACTCCGCGACCGCCTCGCTCAGGTTGTCGAGCGCGACGTCGAGCGCCGCGCCGAGGTCGACGTCCGTGACCTCACCGCCGACGCGGCCCACGCGGGAGAAGCCCAGGAGGTCCTGGATGAGCTGCTGCATGCGCTTGGCGCCGTCGACCGCGAACGCGATGTACTGGTCGGCGCGCTCGTCCATCTGGCCGCCGTAGCGTTTCTGCAGCAGCTGGGTGAAGCTCGCGATCTTGCGCAGCGGCTCCTGCAGGTCGTGCGAGGCGACGTACGCGAACTGCTCGAGGTCGCGGTTCGAGCGGCGCAGCTCCTCGGCCTGCTCGGTGAGCAGCTCGTGGGCGCCCTCGATCTCGGCGCGCGAGGTCTCCAGCACCTGCAGCTGGTCGACGAGCGCCACGCGCATCCTCTCGACGTCGCCCGCGAGCGCGGCGATCTCGCCGGGCCCGACGGTCTCCACGGGGTGCAGGAGGTCGCCCGACGACACCGCGCGCGCGTCGGAGGCCAGGGAGTCCAGGGGTTCGAGGATCCAGCGCCGCAGCGTCACCCACAGCGAGATGCCGAGCGCGATTGCCGCCAGGACCAGCACGCCGACGGTGGCCCCCGCGATCGTGGTCCACACGTGCAGCTCGTCGAGCGCGTCCTGGCGACGTTCGCGCAGCAGGTCCGTGTAGCTCTCGGCGGCCACCCGGGCCTCGTCGAAGAGCACCCGGCCCTGCTCGATCTCGTCCGCCGTCACCGCACCCTTGCCGCCGGCGCGGACCTCGGCCATCACCGGGACGGCGAACTCGTCGTTCCACGCCTTGGC
>NZ_JBFULZ010000362.1:0-1482 GCF_054049635.1 Cellulomonas sp. P5_C6
CGGACGCATGACGGCGCCCRTGCCCACGCYGCCCGGGGTCGAGAGTCCGTCCGGCAGGCAGCACAGGATCGAGAACCCGTAGAGCAGGCGCTCGACCACGTCGCCCGGGGTCGAGAAGGTCTCGGCGGCGTGCTCGTCCATCACCAGGACGTAGCCGTCGTCGCGGGCCATCGCCCGCATGGCGCCGAGCACCCCGACCGGGTCCGGCATGTCGTGCACGCACTCGTAGGCCATCACCACGTCGTACTGGCCGGACCGGGTGTCGCTCAGGGTGGCGCCGTCGACGGTCGAGAAGGTCACCCGGTCGTGGACACCCGCCGCCGCCGCGTGCTCCCGGGCCGCCGCCACCGACGGCTCGTCGACGTCGAACCCGTCGAACGTCGCCGTCGGGAACGCCCGGGCGAGGCCGATGGACGACCAGCCCTCGCCCGACCCGATGTCCGCCACCCGCGCCGGCCCCTGCAGCACGGCGTGCAGGTCCGGGAGGGTCGGCACGATCTGCTGGGCCAGCTCGTGCAGGAACAGGGGGCGGTTGAACGCCGCCTGGGCGGTGCGGGCGTCCGGCCCCAGCTGCGCCCAGCTGACGCCACCGCCGTGCCGGTACGCCTCGACGAAGTCGTCGAACCGGCGGCCGGCCGCGATCGCGAACCCGGCGAGCGGTGCCGTGTGCGCCGGGCTGTCGCCGTCGAGGAGCACCTCGACCGCGCCCGGCGCGACCCGGAACCGGCGCTCGGTCGCGGCCGCCGCGTCGTCGTCGACCAGGAGCCAGCCGGAGACCGACTGCTGCTCGAGCCACTCCCGCGCGTACCGCTCCTGCGTCCCGGTGCGCTCCGCCAGCTCGACCGAGGTGAGGGGCCCCTCGTCGACCAGGGCCCGGTACCAGCCGAGCGTGCGGCCGAGGTGCAGGGCGAAGGTCTCGATGACGCCGAGCGTGGCGGCGACCACGCGCGTCGAGAAGACCTCCGCGCTCGCGTCGGGGGCCGGGGTCTCGAACAGGTCGCTCGTGCCGGCGGTGCTGGACTGCGTCGTGTCGCTCATCGTTCCTCCCGGTCGGTGCCCGCGGGCGGGTGCCCGTGACCCGAGCATGGCCCGGACAGGTGTCCGCCGTCAGCCCAGGACGTCCCCGATCGCGCCCAGGACCACCGGCCACGCGTCGGAGGCGGGATCGATGAGCTCGAAGTGGCCCGCGTCGGGGACCTCCACCAGGCCGACCCCGGTGCGCCGGCAGTAGTCGCGCGAGACCTCCACGGGGACCGTGTCGTCGAGCCGGCCGTGCACGACCAGCGTCGTCGCGGCCGGGGCACCGAGGACCGCAGGGTCCGTGGCCGCGAACCGCTCCGGGACGTCGGCCGGACCGCCGCCGAGGAGCTCGGCGACCGCGCCGCGGCTCAGGCCGAGACGGTCGACGGCGACGAGGTCGGCCACCGGCGCCAGGGCGACGACGCCGCGGACCCGCGGGGGCCGGTCGGCGCGGCCCGGCGC
>NZ_JBFULZ010000363.1:0-1460 GCF_054049635.1 Cellulomonas sp. P5_C6
ACCCTGACGACCTCGCCGCCCAGGCCGAGCGCGTCCGCGCCGCCGAGGCCGAGCTGGCCGCCGAGGTCGAGATCGCCCGGGCCGCGCTCGAGGCCGCCGTGACCGCGCGCCAGGAGGCCGAGACCGAGGCGACCGGAGCGGAGAAGGAGGTCGCGACGGCGTTGCGCGGCGCCGCCGACCGCCGCGAGGGCGTCGCCCGTCTTGCCGGCCAGGTGGCCGCCCGGCGCAGCCGCGTCGAGGCGACGCAGGCCGAGCTCGGGCGGCTCCGCGAGTCGCTGGCCGCCGCCGAGCAGCGCGGGCAGGAGGCGACGACGCAGTTCGCGGTCCTGGAGTCGCAGGTCGCGGGAGTCGAGGAGGGCGAGGAGGGGCTCGACGCCGAGCACGAGGCGGCCGTCGAGGCCCTCGAGCAGGCGAGCGAGCGGCTCGGTGCCCTGCAGGAGCAGCTGAGCGCCGCCGAGCGCGAGCGCGCCGCGCTGGAGTCCCGCGCCGAGACGCTGGAGCTGAGCCTCACGCGCAAGGACGGTGTCGGCGCCCTGCTCGCGGCCGACGGCCAGCCCGGCCTCGTCGGCTCGGTGGCGGCGCTGCTGGCGGTCGACCCGGAGAACGAGGAGGCGATCGTCGCCGCCCTCGGTGCCGTGGCCGACGCCGTCGCCGTCGACTCGGTGGACGCCGCGGTCGACGCCATCCGCTACCTGCGCACGGAGGACGCCGGACGCGCGACGCTGCTGGTCAGCGGCTCGTCGTCGCCAGCGCCCGCGCTCTCCGACGTCCCCGCCGGTGCCGCCCGGGCCGTCGACCTCGTGCGCGCCCCCGAGAACGTGCGGGCGGCTGTCGAGACCCTGCTGGCGGACGTCGTCGTCGTCGACGACCTGGCCGCCGCCCGCGCGATCGTCGCGGCGCGTCCCGACCTCGTCGTCGCGACGCGCACCGGGGACGTCCTCTCCCGGCACCGGGCGTCGGGCGGCTCGGCCACGGCCCCCAGTGCCCTGCACCTGCAGTCCGCCCTCGACCAGGCCCGCGCCGGTGTCGCCCAGGCCACGGCGGACGCCGAGCGCGTGCGCTTCGAGCTGGTCGGCGCGACCGAGGCCCAGGCCGCGGCCCGCGCCGCGCACGAGAGCACTCTGGACCGGCTCAACGAGTCCGACGCCGCCCTGGCCGCCGTCGCGGAGCAGCTGGGCCACCTCGGCTCGACCGCCCGCGCCGCGAGCGCCGAGGCCGCGCGCCTGCAGCAGTCGCTCGAGGCGGCCTCCCGCACGCTCGAGGACGACACCGCCCAGCTCACGGAGCTGACCGAGCGGCTCGCCGCGGCCGAGGTCGAGCCCGCCGAGAGCGAGGCGGCCATCGTCGAGGGCAGCGCGCGGCGCGACCGGCTGATCGAGCTGGCGTCCGGGGCTCGGTCCCGCGAGACCGAGGCCCGGCTGACCCTGCGCACCGGCGAGGAGCGCGCCCGGGCGCTGTCC
>NZ_JBFULZ010000364.1:0-1434 GCF_054049635.1 Cellulomonas sp. P5_C6
GGACGGCACGTGGTGCAGCGCCGTCGGGGAGTCGGGATCGGTGCGCGGGGCGTTCGCGGGGGCCGGCGTCGGCACGGCCTCGGCAGCGGAACGCCGCTCGGCCTCACGGAGGCTGCGGCGTGTCGGGAGGCCCGTGACGGGCTCCTCGCTGTGCGAACCCACGACACCTCCTGTCCGTTCACGCGTCTGATCTGCCGCGACGTCGTCGTCGGGCGCACGGTGAGCGCTACCCGGCGACTGCGGTCACGAAACCATAACGGCTGGCGGACACGCTTCCAAGTCCCTGGACGGCCGTCCAGTCCGCGGATCGGACATTCCGGGCGACACGCGGGGCGACACGCCGAACCCGCGCACGCCATCCGCACAACTGGTCCAGTGATCAGGACATCTGCCCGCGCTGCATGGCGTCGCGGACCTCGCCGACGAGCTCCTCGAGGATGTCCTCGAGGAAGACCACGCCGACGGTGCCGTCGCCCTCGTCGACCCGCGCGAGGTGGGCCCCCGAGCGCTGCATGGCCGCGAGCGCGTCCTCGATCTCGTCCTGCGGCCCGACGACGGCCAGGGCCCGCACGCGCCAGGCGGGCACGGGCACGGACCGGGTGGCCTCGTCGGCGTAGAGCACGTCCTTCAGGTGCAGGTACCCCGTGAACGCCCCCGACGCGTCGAGCACCGGGAACCGGGAGAACCCGGTGCGGGCAACCAGTCGCTCGACGTCCTCGGGGGTGCTGCCCGGGTTCACGGCGACCAGCTCGGCGGACGCGATCATCACGTCGTGCGCGGTGAGGTCCGAGAACTCGATCGCGCCGGCGAGCAGGCCCTGGTCGTCCTCGAGCAGCCCTTCCGCCTGGGACCGCTCGACGATCGACTGGACCTCCTGGGCGGTGAACGCCGACGAGACCTCGTCCTTGGGCTCGACGCCGAACAGGCGCAGCGCGTGGTTGGCCAGCCAGTTCAGCGCGGTGATGACGGGCCGGACGACGCGGGCGATCCAGACGAGCGGCGGGCCGAACATCAGCACGGCCCGGTCGGGGCCGGCCACGGCGAGATTCTTGGGCACCATCTCGCCGAGCACCACGTGCAGGTACACGACGATCGCGAGCGCGACGACGAACGAGATCGGGTGCGTGAGGTCCTCGCTGACGCCGAGCGCGTCGAGGGGACCGGCGATCAGGTGCGCGATGGCCGGCTCGGCCACGACACCGAGGCTGGTCGAGCACACGGTGATGCCCAGCTGCGCGCACGCGAGCATGAGCGAGACGTGCTCCATGGCCCACAGGACGGTCGTGGCGCGCCGGTCGCCCGCCGCGGCGAGCGGCTCGATCGCGCTGCGGCGGGACGAGATGATGGCGAACTCCGCGCCGACGAAGAAGGCGTTGGCGGCGAGCAGCAGCGCCGCGAGGGTCAGGGCGAGGCCGGAGCTCATGACTCGGCCTC
>NZ_JBFULZ010000365.1:0-1427 GCF_054049635.1 Cellulomonas sp. P5_C6
GGTCAGCCAGTCGGCGGCTTGGCGGATCTCACGACGTTGTCATTCTTTCCAACTAAGAATCTGACGACATCGGAGGGTGGCGCAGTCCTTACGCCTCACCAGGATCTCGAACTGCGGGCGCGGCGCTTCAAGAACCATGGCCTGGTGCGAACGGCTGCCGACATGCGCTGGCCGGAGGAGGGTCCCTGGCACCAGGAAGTGCACAGTTTCGGGCTCAACTATCGCCTCCCCGACGTCCTTGCTGCTCTCGGCTCCTCGCAGCTTTCGCGGCTCGAGAGCTTCGTAGACCGCCGCGCGAGCATCCATGAGCGGTACGACAGCGGCCTCGCGGGCCTGGAGGGCATCCTCACACCCGCCCACCGTCAGGAAGCTCGACCGGCCTGGCACCTCTATCCGTTGCGCGTACTTGGTGGACGCCGGCGGGAGGTGTTCGAGTTCCTCCGAACGGCCGGCATCGGCGTACAGGTCAACTACGTGCCGGCCTACTGRCACCCCGTCTTTGTAGACCTCGGCTACAAGCGAGGAATGTGTCCGAACGCGGAGGCCTACTACAGCCAGGAGATCTCCCTGCCGCTGTACCCCGACCTGTCCGACAATGACGTTGATCGCGTCATCGGACTCGTGCGTCGGGCGCTCTCAGGCACGGACTCCTGACCGCACTGGTGACGTCAGCGCGTCGGTGAGGCGAGCACCGCTGCCAGCCGGGCGCGCGCAGCCTCACCGATATCGGCAACGATTTGGCACGCGAGGCGCTCGTCAAAGCCCGCCGTCCCCTCTGGTGCTCGCAACGCGGCCACATCGCATGGCAGATCACGCCGGTCGTCGGCGACGACCGATACTGCAGCGCCTGCTACGAGGGCGTCGATGGCGGCGGTCGAGGTCACTACGACGACTGTGTCGCCCGGCCCGACGACCTCCAACATGCGCCCACCCAGATCGCCGACGACGTCGACAGCTGCCTCGATTTCGGACCAGCTCTCCCCAACTCTAGAGGTCGAGCGAGGATGGGGGCGCAGAACCGTCTCGACGCCCTGCTGCTTGGCATCGTCGATCAACGTTCGGACACGGCGAATCTCTTCGCCGCTCAGCTCTTCCAGGGACGAGCAGACCACCAGGCGCGGCGCGCGTCCGGATGACGGCACAGGTGTTTCAACGTCCGGCCGCCCGACTGCCGTCACGCGGAGTCGTTGGTCGGACGCGCGGAAGAAGTCCGCTTGGACGTTGCCCCAAACGAGGACCTCGTCCGCGAGAACTGGAAGGTAAGTCGACGCAGACGGCGCTCCATGCACAAGTGTCACGAGGCGACGCCCCTGCTTCCGGCTCGCCCACACGATCGGTCGCGAGTAGGTATGGCGATCAAAGTCAACGAGGACAGAGGCGGTCGCGGGTACCGAGGCAATCAGTGCGGCAGCGGCCTCGTACCGAAG
>NZ_JBFULZ010000366.1:0-1426 GCF_054049635.1 Cellulomonas sp. P5_C6
ACATCAAGGAGCGCAAGAACGCGCCGCTCAAGCTGGATATCGGCCGTCGCGCCAGTGTTCGACTCGAGCCGCAGAAGTCCATCTCGAGCTCGAACCAACTCAGCCTGTGTCTGCTCGCTGGCCGGGGGCAGATCCTGATGACAGGTGGGGCAACTGCCCCCCCGAATCTGCTCCTCAAGGATCGCGACGACGTCGCGGGCCTCCCTGATCTCGACCCGAGAGGTCTCCGCTCGGTCGTTCTGAGCGCGAATCAAGACGAGTCGCTCAGACAGTAGCCTCGCAGCAGGGGCAAGCCATCCAGTCGAGATTAGCCGAGCCATTTCACCGCGAAGGGCCTTCGCCTCAGTCTCGGCGCCATTGATTTGCGCCTCGAGCGTCTGCATTTCGCGAGCGTCCGCCTTGAGGTCGTCGACTGCAGCGATATCCCCCCGAACTCGCTCCAAGTCCTCCTTGGCCTTTCGTAGGGCCTTTCCGACCTCAACACGATCCTTCTGAATGCTCTCCTGCTTTGACTTCAGCTCGCGCAACTTCCGATTCGCATCCTCGCGCGCCTTCGAGTCCTTGATTGCCTTGTTTTGGCGCAGCAAGGAATCGATATGAAGTGAATGCACATCGTCCGCAGCGCGCTGCAGCGCGGGTATCCMAAGGACACTCTCGATGCTCGACTGCAACAGGTCGCGTTCCCGGTCGGAGTTCAAACGATCATAAAAATCCCTCAGAAGCTCGCCATCGAACAGAAAGAATTCGGAGATCTGCGGATGGAGCAACCGGCCAATCTCCGCGTCGATCATCGCCTCCTGAACGACCATCGAGTCGATTCGAAGATCCGCACTGACGTGTGGCATGTCTCCTTCGAACCGAGCCGATCGCACGAGCTGATAGCGTGAGCCATTTGCGACCCAGGAAATCGAGACTTCCATCGCAGACTCTCCGTCGGCGACTGCGGGACGGTTCAGATACGACTTGAGGCCAATTGCGGACTTGCTCGGTGACACACCCGCGTCGGGGCTTCCGTAGAGACCCCATCGGAGCGCGCGAAAGATGCTCGTCTTGCCCAGAGTGTTCTCTCCGTGAAACACGACGATGGGCGAGGCCGGAGTTACGCTTAGGTCAATGAGCCCCGTGTCGCGATAAGGTCCGAAGTTCTGAAGTCGGAGGCTCTCAAATTGCAGCGTCATTCCTGCCCCAACTCCAAAATGTCCAAAATGCGTCGACTAACCACTTCTTCGAGCGCCCGGACTTCCCGTTTGAACTTTGTTCGGTCATCTTCAAACTGGTGCCGCCAAGCGATTGACGCCAGATGGTCCAAGTCGGAGTCTTCAAATGCGCTCGCTAGGTGCCCGAACCTCGACTCAATGCCCGACGAAACCGCAACTTCGCGCAAAGCTTCGAGAGCACCATCGCGTCCATGGGTAGCGAGCGCATT
>NZ_JBFULZ010000367.1:0-1364 GCF_054049635.1 Cellulomonas sp. P5_C6
GCTGCGCGTGCCGCACGTGGTGCTCGCGGTGAACAAGATGGACCTGGTCGACTTCGACGAGCCCACGTTCCGCTCGATCGCCGACGAGTTCACGGCGTACGCGCTGAGCCTCGGCATCGAGGACGTCACCGCGGTCCCGCTGTCGGCGCTCGCCGGCGACAACGTGGTAGACCGCTCGACGCGGACGCCCTGGTACGACGGCCCGACGCTGCTCGAGCACCTCGAGTCGGTGCCGGTGGGCCGCGACGCGCTCTCCGAGCCGTTCCGGTTCCCCGTGCAGGTGGTCATCCGCCCGCGCACCGCGGAGCACCCCGACTACCGCGGGTACGCGGGCCGGGTCGCGTCCGGGGTGGTGTCGGTCGGCGACGAGGTCACCGTCCTGCCGTCCGGCAAGCACAGCACGGTCGTCGGGATCGACACGTTCGACGGTCCGCTGACCGAGGCGCACGCGCCCCAGTCGGTGACACTGCGGCTCGCCGACGACGTCGACGTGGCCCGGGGGGACGTCCTGGTCCCGACCGCGGAGACCGTC
This sequence comes from Cellulomonas sp. P5_C6, assembly GCF_054049635.1. Classification (NCBI taxonomy): domain Bacteria; kingdom Bacillati; phylum Actinomycetota; class Actinomycetes; order Micrococcales; family Cellulomonadaceae; genus Cellulomonas; species Cellulomonas sp. P5_C6. The sequence continues at coordinate 533 of NZ_JBFULZ010000367.1, forward strand.
GAGGTCGGCTCGGACCTCGAGGGCACCGTGTGCTGGCTGGCCGAGAAGCGCAGCGTCCTGGGTGCTCGCCTGCTGGTCCGGGTGGGCACGCGCACGGTCCGCGCGCTCCTGCGAGAGGTCAACGCGCGGCTGGACGTCGACGCGCTGACGGTCGACGCGTGGGACGGGATCGACACGCGCTACGCGGTCGACGCGACCGACACCTCCTCGGACATCCCGCCCCGGGCCCTCACGCTCAACGCGATCGGTCGCGTGAAGATCCGGCTCGCCGAGCCGATCGTGCTGGACCCGTACGCCACGCACCGGCGCACCGGCGGGTTCCTGCTGGTCGACCCGGCGGACGGCACCACGCTCGCCGCAGGGATGATCGGCCCCACCCTGCTCGACCGGCTCACCCCCGCGCCGTCGGCGCAGGACGACGACGACTGGTTCGCCGGGTCCGGCATATGAGCGCGCCGCAGCACGCCCTGCTGCTCGACGTCCGCGGCCGTCGGGTCGTCGTCGTCGGCGGCGGCCCGGTCGCCGCCCGGCGGGCGACCCGACTGGTCGAGGACGGCGCGGACCTGCTGGTCGTCGCGCCCGCCCTGTGCGAGGACCTCGCGGAGCACGTCGCCGCGGGCGGCGTGACCTGGCGCGCGCGCGACTACCTGTCCACCGATCTCGACGGCGCCTGGCTGGTCCACACGGCGACCGGCGAGCGCGCGGTCGACGACGCCGTCGCGGCCGACGCCGAGGCCTCGCGGCTCTGGTGCGTGCGCGCCGACGACGCGAGCGCCTCGACGGCCTGGACGCCCGCCGTCGCGCGGTCGGGCGACGTCACGGTGGCCGTCGG
>NZ_JBFULZ010000368.1:0-1349 GCF_054049635.1 Cellulomonas sp. P5_C6
GAGCTGGGCCGGGTCGAACCCCGTGACATACCCGGCGAAGTCGAAGTTCTCCTCCGTCCACGTGCGGATGCTGRGCAGGCCGGGACCGAAGTCGTCCTCGACCACGTCGTCGGGATCGCCCACGAACACCGACCGGTCCCGCACGCGCGCGAACCGGGCGCGYTGCTCGATCATCTCSGCGTTGTAGTCGGCGGTCAGCGCSGCCTCGCGGGCGCCTCCGTCGGCCATCGGCAACCACCCGACGAAGTCGGTCATCCAGGCGAACGCGAACCGCTTGAGCTCGGGGTTCTCGTGCAGGAAGTAGTCGACGTCCCACGCCTCGTCACCGACGACCAGGTCGTAGYCGCCGTCGGCCACGACCTCGTCGAACACCATGAAGTTGTGCACGAGGATCTCGTCCATCCGGCGGATGGCCTGGAACGCGTGCAGGTCGTGCTCACCGGCCTCGTGCTCGATGTGGCCGGACTCGTTGCGCAGCCAGGCGGACGCCGGGTGGACGCGCTCGCCGTGCTGTGCCAGCACCCGGGTGACGGGGTTCTGCGCGAGCCAGTCGATCTGCAGCTCGGGCCGGCGGGCGTGCAGCTCGGCGGCGACGGCGACGTCGCGCTGGGCGTGCCCGAGGCCGATGGGCGACGAGAGGTACAGCGCGCGCGGGGGCCGGCTCGCTGCTCTCCGCCACGTCGGACGCGGCGGCGTCGGGTGCAGGCGGTCGACGAACTGGGCGATCAGGTGGTTGACCTTCACCGGGTCGCGCGCCGACGGGCCGTGACCGGCGTGCTCGAGCAGGACCAGGTCGCCGCGGGTCAGCTCGGCCAGCTTCTCGCCGAACGCCTGCGGCCGGATGCGGTCGTCGGTGCCGTGCACCACGACCACCGGGCACGTGACCTGCTGGGCCAGCGGGGCGATGGGCTCGCAGATCGCGCCGTCGCAGCCCATGCGGCCGGCGGTCGTGTCCGCGAGCACCTGCGGGGTGATCTCGTGCGCCCAGCCGATGCAGTCCTCGATCTGCTTGGTCGAGTGCGGCTCGGGGAACATCTTGTGGAAGAAGAACGCCGTGAAGTCGTCGTACCCGCCGCCGAGCCAGTAGTGCTTGTTGTACTTGGCCCAGCCGAGGGTGTCGTCCAGGGGCTCGTCCCACGGCACGTGGTCGCGGCCCGGCGTCGCCACGTCCAGGCCGCACGACGGGGCGATCGCCATCAGCCCGGTCACGCACTCCGGGTGCTTGGCGGCGACGTGCACCGCCCACGACGCCCCGCACGACTCGGTGACCAGCACGGCCGTACTCGTCGACGTCGCGTCGAGCACGGCCACGATGTCCTCGGCGTACTCGGCGTCCGTGTACGCCGACG
>NZ_JBFULZ010000369.1:0-1347 GCF_054049635.1 Cellulomonas sp. P5_C6
CCGGCCGCCGGCCCGYGACGCCGACCACCGCGAGCAGAGCCAGCGCGACGAGCCCACCGACGACGACGCTCACCGCGCGACCCGGCCGACCACAGCCAGCCCGAGCCGCTCCGCGAGGGCCGGCCATGCGGCTCCCGGCTCGGTCACGCCGGTCGGGTCGCAGCGCAGCGCGCACGCCACCTCGAGCGCACCCGACGCGTCCCGTCGCACGACGCCGACCTCCGCCAGGTACCGCCGACCCCGGTCACCGGTCGCCCGCCGCAGGTGCAGCACCGCGTCGAACGCGCTCGAGGCCTGCGCGGCGACGGCGTCGCGCGTCATCCCCGCGAGGGCCGCCAGTGCCTCCAGCCGCGCGGGGACGTCGGCGGCGGCGTTGGCGTGCACGGTCGTGCAGCCACCGTCGTGCCCGGTGTTCAGCGCGGTCAGCACCTCGCGTACCTCACCCCCGCGGCACTCGCCGAGCACGATCCGGTCGGGCCGCATGCGCAGCGCGTGGCGGACCAGGTCGGCCAGGTCGACCCGGCCGGCGCCGTCGACGTTGGCCCGCCGGGCCAGCAGCCGGACCACGTGCGGGTGCGCCGGCGCCAGCTCCCCGGCCTCCTCGACGACGACGATGCGCTCGTCGTGCGGCACCAGCGTCAGCAGCGCCGCCAGGAGCGTCGTCTTCCCCGAGCCGGTCGCGCCGGAGACCAGCAGGTTGGCGCGCGTGGCCACGAGTGCCCGGACCACCGGCACCAGCGGCGGCGCGAGCATGCCGACCGCGACGAGCTGCTCGAGCGTGAACGCCCGGGACCGCACGGCCCGCAGGCTGATCAGGGCACCGGCGTCGGCCACGGGCGGGAGCACGGCGTGCAACCGGGTCCCGTCGGGCAGGCGCGCGTCGACGGCCGGGGACGCGTCGTCGAGGCGCTGGCCACCGGCCGCCGCGAGCCGGACGGCCAGCGTCCGCACGTCGTCGGCCCCGCCGAGGTCCACGCCGGTCAGCACGAGCCGTCCGCTTCGCTCGACCCACACCTCGCGCGGGCCGTTGACCAGCACGTCCGTCACGTCGGGATCGTCGAGGAACGCCTGCAGCCGCCCGGCTCCGAAGAGCTCGTCGCGGACGGCCCGGGTGACCGACCCGAGGGCGCTGGAGCCCAGCACCGCGCCGGCCTCGCGCGCGGCGGCCTMCACGGCGGCGCCCACCCCGTCCGCGTCCCGACCGACGCGCGCGCGGACCGCGTCGAGGAAGTCCGGTCCCACCGGCGTCATCGGCCGAGCTCCTTCTCGAGCGCGCCGACCAGGCGCGCGGCGGCCCGCGCGCTGCGCCCGCCCCCAGGAACGCCGCCACGCTCGAGCGCCGCGGCC
>NZ_JBFULZ010000370.1:0-1264 GCF_054049635.1 Cellulomonas sp. P5_C6
CCACCCAGGACGAAGACATCATCGCCAACAACGCCGGCACCTGGACCACCCTGTTCGACGGCACCAGCCACGGCCTGACCAGCGACAACCTCGACATCGACGCCTTCGACACCCCCTGACACCACCCGACGATCCCGAGCCGGCCGGCCCGCGACCCCTCCGGTGCGCGGGCCGGTCTCCCGGGAGGGAGGCCCACCCGTGACCGTCGACACCCGACCTGAGGTCGGCACCGAACCGCCCGTGCGCCGGCCGCGCCGTCGCCGTCGGGTCGCGGCGCTCGTCGCCGTCCTGCTGCTGGTCGGGGGCGGCGTCGCGTGGCGCCTGTCCGTCCAGGAGCCGGCCGTCGACGTCCGAGCCGCGACGACGGTGGTCACCGTCGACGAGCTCGCGGCCCGGTTCGGTATCCGGGTCGACCTCATCGCCGTGACCGCCGCGGGCGGCCTGATCGAGTTCCGGTACCAGGTGGTGGACCCCGACAAGGCCGTCGCGATGATCCACGACGCCTCGGTGCATCCCGTCCTGGTGGTCGAGGACACCGGGCAGACGCTCGTGCTCGCGTCCCCGCACCGGCACAGCGCCGACATGCAGCTGGGCGGCACGTACTTCTTCCTCATCGCGAACGCTCACAACGCCCTGCACGACGGGTCGTCGGTCACGCTGGTGATGGGAGACGCCCGGCTCGAGCACCTCGCGGTCGAGGGATGACACGGTCCCCGCTCCGGGCAGCGCGGCACCTGACGTCGATCCTGGTCGCGGCGCTCGTCGTCCTGCTGCTCGGGGCGTCACCGGCTGCCGCCCACTCCGAGCTCGAGCGCTCCGACCCGCCCGCCGGGGGGACGGTCGCGGTCGGGCGGACCGAGCTGACGCTGTGGTTCACCGAGGCCGTCGACGCCCGGTCCAGCCGCGTGACCCTGCGGACGATCGACGGGGTCGACGTGCCGGTGACGGTGTCGACGTCCGGGTCCGTCCTCGGGATCGTCGCGCCGCGCCTCGCCCGCGCGACCTACGTGCTCGACTGGCGGACGCTGTCGCTCGACGACGGCCACCTCTCCAGCGGGTCGGTGGTGTTCGGCGCCGGCGTCCGGCCCAGCGTGGTGCCGAGCGCCGGCGCCGGGCTCCCGGCGGCGCCGGGGCTCTMGCTGCGCTGGCTGGACCTGTGCGCGATCATGCTCGTGATCGGCGCGCTGGCGGTGTCGGGGAGGGTCCTGCGGTCCACCGGCGAGCGGGGCGCCGGCGCCCGGCGCGCGGCCCGGGTGCTCGCCGC
>NZ_JBFULZ010000371.1:0-1255 GCF_054049635.1 Cellulomonas sp. P5_C6
CTCGTGGAAGGCCAGCGACTGCGGGTTCGGCGGCTCGAGGTTGACCTCGCAGGTCACGACGTCGAGCCCGAGCTTGCGCGCCCGCCCGTCGACGGCCTCGTACAGCGCGCGCCCGACGCCCCGGCCGTGCGCGGTGGGCGCGACGACGATGCGGTCGACGTAGAGCGAGCCCGGCACGTGCGCGGAGAACCAGCGGTAGTTCTCGCTCGCGTACTCGGCGCCGGGCGCGACCGCGAGCAGGAAGCCGAGGAGCTCGCCGTCGGACTCGGCGGCGAGCGCGAGCTCGCACACCGGGACGTGCGCCGTCAGGCCGTCGAGCCCGAGCGCGTTGACGGCAGGCGCCGCCGCGTCGTTGAGCCCGGCGAGCGCGACCAGGTCGGCCGCGGCGACCGGCCGCAGGGTCAGATCGCGCACGAGTCGTCGACGCAGGCGGCCGCGTCGGCGTCCGCCGTCGCGAGGGTCTGCAGCGGGTTCGCCTCGCGCCAGCCGGCCTCGAGCAGCTGCGTGAACACGTCGGCGGGCTGTGCGCCGGAGACGGCCACGCGGCGGTCGACGACGAAGAACGGCACGCCGGTCACGCCGAGCGCGCGGGCCTCGGCCTCGTCGGCGCGGACGTCATCGGCGAACTCGTCGTTCGCCAGCGCGGCGCGTGCGGCGTCCGCGTCGACGCCCGCCCCGCTCACCAGGCGCACGAGGGTGTCGTCGTCGCCCAGGTCCGCGCCGTGCTCGAAGTGCGCGGAGAACAGCGCCTCCAGCACCTCGTCGGCGCGGCCGGCGGTGCGGGCGAGGTGCACGAGGCGGTGCGCGGCGAACGTGTTGGCCGAGAGCGTGCGGTCGAAGTCGTAGGCGAGACCCTCACCGGCCGCCACGGCGGTGACCTGAGCGAACATCTGGACGACGCGCTCGTGCGGGATCCCCTTGTGCCGGGCCAGGGCCTCGATCTCCGGGATGCCGGGGCCGATGGGCGTGCTGGGCGACAGCTCGTAGGACCGCCAGGTCACCTCGACGTGGTCGCGGTGCGGGAAGTCGGCCAGGGCGGTGGCGAAGCGGCGCTTGCCGATGTAGCACCAGGGGCAGGCGATGTCGGACCAGACCTCGACCTGCAGGGTACGTACGGCGTTGATGACGGGGGTGCTCACGGAAGCAGCAGGACCTTTCCGGTGGTGGAGCGCGACTCGAGCGCGCGGTGGGCGTCGGCCGCGTCGGCCAGCGGGAACGTGGCCCCGACGCGCACGTCGAGCGTGTCGGCGCGCAC
>NZ_JBFULZ010000372.1:0-1217 GCF_054049635.1 Cellulomonas sp. P5_C6
CCGCCCGCGCGGGCGCGGACCCAGCCGGGCCTCGTGGTCCCGCACGCTCTCGACCGGCCCCGGCCGCGACGGGTCGGCGGGCCCGGTGCGCGGCAGGGTCGCCGGTGCCAGCAGCACGCGCGACGGTCCCCACGCCGTCCGCGTGCTGACCCGCACCGGTGCCGCTGCGCTCGTCGCGCTMATCGCGCGGTCCGCGGTCGGCGCCGCACGGCCGTGAGGTCGTCAGTGAGCTCGGACAGGCGGTCGACGGGCGTGCGGGCGGCGTACCGGGTGAGCGCGAGCCCGAGCACCCCGCAGCCCGTGGCGAGGTAGAAGCCCCGCAGCGCCGCGAGGTCCGAGCCGGCCAGCACGCTGTGCCCCCAGATCAGCACGAGCACGGCCGCCGCCACCTTGTGGATCGGCCACCAGGCCCGCGGGGCGATCCGCCCCGCGAACCGCGCGGTCAGGCCGGTGAGAAGCCCCGCCCAGAGCGCGAGCACGCCGAGCGTGACCGCGACCGGCCGGTACGTCGACGCCATCGGCAGGACGGCCCCGCGCCAGCCGACCTGCGCCCACGGGTCCGTCGCGAGCACCACGACGTGCAGCACCGTGAACACGAGCGTGAACGTCGCCAGGCCCGCGTGCAGGCGCAGCGGGCGGCCGGCGACGGTGTGCGCAGCTGGCGCGCCCACGGGTGGGCGAGCACGAGGCCCGTGCAGACGAGCGCGACGAGCAGCACGTAGGAGGTGAGCCCGCTCGCGCGGCCGAGCACCCAGGCGACCTTGTCGCCGCCGAGCGCGTCCCTGACGAGCCACGCCACGGCGACGACCGCGGCGACGGCGGAGAGGGCCAGGACCGCGACGCCGGCCCGGTGCAGCACCCCGTCAGTCACCGTCACGCCGCCAGACCACCAGGGGGTCCATCGCGCGCGAGGTGCCGACGCGGCCGTCGGTGGTCACCCACGACGCCGCGAGACCGCGGTCGTCAGCCTCGGTGCGGATCGCGCCCGCGCCCGCGAGGAAGAGCGCCTTCGTCCAGACCTCGGCCCACGCCGCGTCCGGTCCCACCACCGTGACGGCGGCGAGCCCGGCGCCGCCGGGTCGGCCCGATCGCGGGTCGACGAGGTGGTGCACCGGCGCGCCCGCCGCGGTCCAGCGGCGCAAGCGCGTCGAGGACGTCGCGCAGCCGGCGTCGCGGACGGCGAGCACGAGCACGGGGGAGATCCCGCCCAGGGGGTC
>NZ_JBFULZ010000373.1:0-1210 GCF_054049635.1 Cellulomonas sp. P5_C6
CGTCGACGGCCGGGTGGTACCAGTCGGAGGGTCGCAGCCACACGGAACGCGCGCTCTCGTCGCGCCACCGCTCGCGGAGCGCCGCGGGCAGGACGCCGTCCCCGGGGGACCCCGGGAAGGCGGGCAGGGCAGCGCTGTTCGGCCCTGGAATCGTCGTCACGCCGGTTGAGAGGCCGACAGGTGTCGGCCATGACGCGGGTCCGGTTCTTTTCACCCGGCGAATTTCACCCTGGTTATGCGGATACGCCGCATATGGCAGGCTGTGCGATCGGACGTGGAATTCCGACGGGAGCACTACGTGTCAGCAAGCGCGCAGCTCGACGGCGGGGTCACGGGGGACGCGGAGCTCATCGCTTCCGCGCGCTCCGGTGACGCTGCCGCCCTCGGCGCGCTCTACGAACGCCATTCCGGCGCGGCCTGGGTGGTCGCGCGGCAGTACACGGACTCCCCGGCGGACGCCGACGACGTCGTCTCCGACTCGTTCGCGGCCGTCTTCGGCGCCCTGCAGCGCGGCAACGGCCCCGAGACCGCGTTCCGCGCCTACCTGTTCACCGTGGTGCGCCGGGTGGCCGCGCTGCGGCGCGAGAAGGCCCGCCGCGTGCAGCCGACGGACGACATCGCCGTCCTCGAGGCCGGGACCGCGCTGGCCGGCACCGCCGAGGACCCGGCGCTCGCGGGCTTCGAGCGGGGGGTCGTCGCGCGCGCCTTCCACTCGCTGCCCGAGCGGTGGCAGGCGGTCCTATGGCACACGGAGGTCGAGGGGCTGACCCCCGCCGAGATCGCCCCGATCCTGGGCCTCACGGCGAACGGCGTCGCCGCGCTCTCTTACCGCGCGCGCGAGGGCCTGCGGCAGGCCTACCTCCAGCAGCACCTGCAGGACCCGCTCGACGAGGGCTGCCGGTCCGTCGCCGGCAAGCTGGGCTCCTACGTGCGCGGCGGGCTGGGCACCCGTGAGACGGCGCAGGTCGAGGCGCACCTCGACACCTGCGGGACGTGCCGCGGGCTGGTGCTCGAGCTGGGCGACGTCAACCACGGCATGCGCGCGGTGTTCGCGCCCCTGGTGCTCGGGCTGCTCGGGCTCGGGGCGCTCGGCGTGCTGCTGCCCGTCGGCGGCGGGATCGCGGCGGGCGCGGCGGCGGCCGGTGCAGGAGCTGGTGCGGGTGCGGGTGCCGGCGCGGGTGCGGGCGCGGGCGCGGGTGTCGGTGGCGCC
>NZ_JBFULZ010000374.1:0-1195 GCF_054049635.1 Cellulomonas sp. P5_C6
GAGCACCTGCTCGCCGACCTCGACGTCGACCACGGATCGCGGGTGCAGCACCGTGACGCCCGGGAGCGTCTGCCAGTAGCCGTCGGTGAACTTCATCGTCGTCCTCTCGGGCCTGCGCTGCGTCTCCACGCAGTGTCGCAGGCGCTCGCCGCATCGTCGAAGCGCTTCGCTGGCCGAGCGTACGGCATCGCTGCGGAAATGTGCACCTGCCGTGCAGAAGAAGGTAATCGAAGCGTATCGATAAGAACCGTCGAACCATCCGGGTGCCCCTGCCGCTACCCTGACGCCATGGCGACAATCGGCGACGTGGCTCGCGCGGCAGGGGTCTCGGTCTCCACGGTCAGCTACGTGCTGAGCGGCAAGCGGCCGATCTCGCAGCCGACCCGCGAGCGCGTCGAACGGGCGATCCGAGAGCTGTCGTTCCACCCGCACGCGGGCGCGCGGGCGCTGGCGTCGAGCCGGAGCAACGTGATCGCCCTGATGGTGCCGTTCCGCCCCGGGATCAACGTGGCGATCATCATGGAGTTCGTGGCCGGGGTGCTGACCACGGCGCGCCAGTTCGACCACGACGTCCTGCTGCTCACGCAGGAGGACGTCGGCGGCATCGACCGGGYCTCGGCGACGTCGCTCGCCGACGCCCTCATCGTCATGGACATCGAGTCCGAGGACCCTCGCCTGCCGTACCTGCGGGCGCTCACGCGCCCCGCCGTGCTCATCGGCGTGCCGGCCGACACGAGCGGCCTCTCCTGCGTCGACCTCGACTTCGCGGCCGCGGGCAGGCTCGCTGCGCACCAGCTCACGGTGCACGGCCACCGCCGGCTCGCCCTGATCGGCGCCTCGCGCGACAGGTTCGAGCACCGAGCCAACTACGCGGTCCGCATGCGTGACGGCGTCGTCGAGCAGGCGACGACCGACTCCGCGTCGGTCGTCGTGGTGCCCTGCGAGCCGAGCTACGCCGGCGGCGTCGCCGCCGTGGACGAGCTGCTGGCCACGCATCCCGAGACGACCGGGCTGGTGGTCCACAACGAGGCCGCGCTGGCCGGGGTGGTCGAGGCCCTCGAGCGGCACGGGCGCGGAACGGGCGAGTCGATGGCGATCGTGGCCATCAACGCGGCGCACATCGCCGAGTCGATCGAGCGACCCATCGACGCGATCACCGTGCCGGGGCACGACATCGGCCGGATCGCCGTGGAGA
>NZ_JBFULZ010000375.1:0-1156 GCF_054049635.1 Cellulomonas sp. P5_C6
TGCCGCCGAACCCGCCGGTGGGGAACGTGCGGTCGAGGTCCCAGAGCGTCAGGCCATGCGTCTGCACGTCCAGGTCGGGGTGCTTGCGCTGGCGGTAGGCCAGCGGGTCGGTGTCGGCCATGAGGTGGCCGCGCGACCGGTAGGAGTGGATCAGCTCGGCGATGCGGGCCGGCTTGATGGCCTCGGCGTCGGGGTCGTTGGACTCGCGGACCCAGCGCACAGGCTCGTAGGGGACCCGCAGCGCGGCGAACACGCGGTCGTAGAACCCGTCCTCGCCCAGCAGCTTGCGGCCGATGATCCGCAGGAAGTCGCCGGACTGGGCGCCCTGGATGATCCGGTGGTCGTACGTCGAGGTGAGCGTGAGCACCTTGGACACGCCCATCTTGTTGAGCGCCTCCTCGGAGGTGCCCGCGAACTCCGCCGGGTAGTCCATGGCGCCGACGCCGATGATCGTGCCCTGGCCCTGCATCAGGCGGGGGACCGAGTGGACGGTGCCGATGGTGCCCGGGTTGGTCAGCGAGATCGTCGTGCCGGCGAAGTCGTCGACCGTGAGCTTGTTGCCGCGGGCGCGCCGCACCACGTCCTCGTACGCGGCCCAGAAGCCGGCGAAGTCGAGGGTCTCGGACTTCTTGATCGACGGGACCATCAGCTGACGGGTGCCGTCCGGCTTGGCCAGGTCGATCGCGATGCCGACGTTGACGTGCGCGGGCGTCAGGACGCTCGGCTTGTCCTCGGCCAGCGTGTACGACGTATTCATCGCCGGCATCTCGGCCAGCGCCTCGACCAGCGCGAAGCCGATGAGGTGCGTGAACGAGATCTTGCCGCCGCGACCACGAGCGAGGTGGTTGTTGATAACGATGCGGTTGTCGACCATCAGCTTGGCCGGGATGGCGCGCACCGAGGTGGCCGTCGGGACCTCGAGCGAGGCCTCCATGTTGGTCACCACGCGCGCGGCCGGGCCACGCAGCTTCTGGATGTCGTCGGCCGCCTCGGCCTCGTCGGCGAGCGACGCGCGCTGGGCGACCTGCGCGTACGGGGCGGTCGCGGGCTGGGCGGTGGCGATCGGGGACGTCACGGCCGGCGGCTCGACGAACGGCGCTGCCTGGGCCGGCGGGAGCGCGGCGGGCGCGGCCGGAGGAGCCGGAGGGGCCGGGGG
>NZ_JBFULZ010000376.1:0-1045 GCF_054049635.1 Cellulomonas sp. P5_C6
CCATTGCCCCACGGCTGGATCACATCTTCGACGGTGGCTCGACCGATGAGCACGGTGGTCAGCCCGACGTTGCCCTCGAGACCCATGTACTTGGCCACGGACGGGCGGCGGAGGTCTGCGTCGATGAGCGCGACGCGGGTTCCCGCGTCGGCGAGCGTGATGGCAACGTTGATTGACGTCGTCGACTTGCCCTCACCTGGCAGTGACGACGTGATGACGATCGACTGTGGGCGGTCGGCGATATCGAGGAACTGGAGGTTGGTGCGCAGGCGGCGGAACGCCTCGGAGCGCTGGCTGTGGGGGCTGCTCTGCACGATGAGCGGGTGCTGGGGCGCGTCCTCGTCGTTCGGGATAATGCCGATGACGGAGGTGTCCGTGACCCGGGCGACGTCGCCGTCGGAGCGGACGCGGGTGTCGAGGATCTCGCGGAGGACCGCGATGCCTATGCCGAGCGCGAGGCCAACGAGGAGACCGAGTGCGACGTTGAGCTTCTTGTTGGGTGACGAAGGTGCCGTCGGGGCGACCGCGTCGCGCACGATGGAGACCTTCACGGCCGAATCGCCCCCGCCGCTCGGCGTCTCGAGTTCCCCGATCACGTCCTTGAACTGGACCGCCACCGCATTCGCGATGGCTGCGGCGATGGCGGGGTTCTCGTCGGTGACGGTGATATTGATGAGCGAGGTGTTGAGCGGCGACTCAGCGCTAACTCGCACGGCAAGCGAGTCGGCTCTCGTATCGAGGCCAAGCTCGTCGATCACTGGGCCGAGGACGCGTGGGGCAGAGACGAGTTGGGTGTAGGAAGTGACCTGCTGCCTTGTGAAGTTCGCTCCCTGGAGGAGGTCGTTCGACGAGGCCCCTCCCTGGACGGATACGAACAGCTGGGTCGAGGCGGTGTACAAGGGCGTCATGGCGAATKAGAGGGCGACGCCTGCGGCCGCACCGAGCATCGCCAAGAGGGTGATGGAGATCCAGCGCTTGCGCAGAATGACCAAGTAATCCTGTAGTTCCACTGACCTTCACTCCTGCTCCCTGCGCGGCTGTAGCG
>NZ_JBFULZ010000377.1:0-1028 GCF_054049635.1 Cellulomonas sp. P5_C6
ACGTCGTGACCGGCTGGGACACCCTCGAGTCGGCGTGGGACGTCCGCGACGACGTGGCCGTGCACCTGCAGAAGGTGGACATGGTCGCGTCCGTGGACGGCGTCGACCGCAGCGGGATCTTCGTCCTCACCGACACCTGGCTGCGCACGCCCGACGGCTGGCAGGTATGGCGTCGGCACTCGACGCCCCTCCGGGCCGGCGTGATGCCGCGGCCGGAGGCGGGCAGGTCGTCCTGACCCGCCCGCCCCGGAGCCGTCAGCAGAACGTGTACACGTAGCCGCTGGTGCCCTTCGGCACGACGTCGCGGTCGCGGTAGATGACGCTCGTCGACACCCCGCGCGCGGCGCAGGCCTTGGTGAAGTTCGCCGTGCCGCCGTTGTCGGTGTACTCGATCTCGTACACCTGCGTGCCGTACACCGACGTGAAGTCGCCGCACTCGTCGTAGACCTGGCACTCCTCGACGACGGCGAAGTCGAACCCGATCGCCTTGCCCTTCGACGCCAACGAGGAGTCGTTCTTCTGCGCGATCGCCAGGCCGTCCGCGTGCGCCCTCGTGGCCAGCAGCCGGGCGAAGTCGATGTTGTTCTGCTGCGTCAGCCGCTTGCCGCTGCGGCTGTAGCTGTCGAGGTTGTCAGGCTCGACCGCGTTGAACCCGTCGGCCTTGCAGCCGTCGATCCAGCCGCCGACGACCGCCAGCAGCTTCGTCCGCTTCGCCGCCGTCGACGTGTCCAGCAGCATCTCGTCCCAGGCGCTGTCGATCACGTACGACCCGTTCGCCTTCTTCAGCAGCAGGTCGTCGTGGTGGGTCTTCCACCAGGTCGCGTCGTCGGGCTGGGTCTGGAACGCGTTGACGTAGCAGATGTTGTACGTGCCGGCCGCGGGCGCGTCGAGCCGGTCGCGGTCGACGATCCTCGCGGTCGACGACGGCGTGTAGGCGCCGCCGATCTGGTAGTCGAACTGCCCGTTGGCCGGCGGCAACGGGACGGACGCGGCCGAGCCGGCCGACGCGCACGCGCCGACCAGGAGGG
>NZ_JBFULZ010000378.1:0-937 GCF_054049635.1 Cellulomonas sp. P5_C6
GCGCTCCAGCGGCTCGCCCACCTGGCCGAGGCGCCGGGTCCGCGGACCGCGTCCTCCTCGATCCGCACCGAGCAACCGTCGCCGTCGGGGCGCACGTCGATGCGCACCCGCGCCTCCCCGGCAGGCCAGCCGCGAGCCTGCAGCTCGATGCCGCGGTCCGGGTGCCACGCCCGCACGATCGTCTCGTCGTCGATCACGGCGGGCCACACACCGAACGAGTGGGCGATCACGGAGCCGGGCGCCGGGAAGCCGTCGTCCACGGCGCGCAGCCGCGAGGTCCCGACCACCCACGTGGCGTAGGACCAGCCGTCGGCCAGCACGTCCAGGACGGCCTGCGGCGAGCACACCATCGCCCGGGTGACTTTCGCCATCAGCGCGCCGGCTCCGCCGGGTCCAGGACGACCTTGCCGTACAGGTGCAGGTCRGATCCGCAGATCGCGGTCGACGTGACTCGCACGATCGCGTCGTTSGGCTCCTCGATGCGCGGGTCCGGGACGGTCTCGACCCGGACGTCCTCGCGTCCTTGCCAGGTGAGTGCTCGCACGTCGGTCCTCSTGGTCGTCAGTCCGGCGACGTCTCTGCACCTGACACGCATCGTGCGCTCCCGCGTCCGGCACCGCGACTCGGGCCGGTACCGTGGCCGTGCTTCGGGGCGCGAGCGAACCCGGGACGGACGTCCGACCAGTTGCGCCGACCGGTCGGCCGGATACCGTGAATCTCGGTCGAGCAGCGGGCCGGCATGCAGGGCGCTGCGCCACGCGCGGGTCGCCCCCACGACGGACGGCACCGGAGAAGATCGATGACTGCACGACCGCATCACCGGGAGAACGAGCCACCTGGACCGCTGGTCGAGGGGCGCGGTGACAGCACGTCGGCCACGATCGCCCCCGGAGGCGACCGCCCGATCGCCGACGGACTGGCCGGCTCGGCGTGAACG
>NZ_JBFULZ010000379.1:0-882 GCF_054049635.1 Cellulomonas sp. P5_C6
GCTGTGGGGCGGGATCTCCGACCGCACGCGGTCCCGCTGGGGGCGTCGGCGCCCCACGATCGTCGCCGGCACGGCCGTCGGCGTCGCCGGGCTGGTGATCCTCGGCTCCGGCGACACGCTGCCCGTCATGATCGGCGGCTGGATCGTGCTGCAGATCGGGCTCAACGGACCGTTCGCCGCGCTGGCCGCGACGATCGCCGACCGGGTGCCGCCCGACCAGCGAGGACTCGTCGGCGCGCTGTTCGGCATCGCGCAGACCGTCGGCGTCGTGCTGGGCACCGCGGTCGCTGTCGTCGCGGGGGAGGGCAAGCTCGGCTACTACGCGCTGGCGGTCGCGGTGCCGGCGCTGATCGTCTCGTTCCTGCTGGTGCACCACGAGCCGTCGACCCGCACGGAGCAGCAGGCGGCAGTCCGACCCGCCCGCGCGTTCTGGCGCGGGCTGCGTCCCACGCGGCTGTTCGTCTGGGCGTGGACGATCCGGTTCCTGCTCAACTTCGCGAACGCCCTCGTGCTGCTCTACGTGTACTTCTACATCTCGGACGACGTGGGCGAGGCCGACCCGGGCAGCTGGGTGCTCGTCGTCACGCTGGTGGTCGTGCTCGTCGCCGCGGGCACGGCGGGCTTCGGCGGCACGCTCTCGGACCGTTGGGGCCGTCGCGTCCCGTTCATCGTCGGCGCCACCGTGGTGCTCGCCGCCGGGTCGGTGCTGATGGCCTTCTTCCCGACCCTTCCCGTGGTGATCGGTGCCGCCGCGCTCGTCGGGGTCGGGTGGGGCCTGTACATCAGCGTCGACCTCGCGGTGCTGACCGCGGGCATGCCGAGCGGCGAGACGCACGGCGCCATGCTCGGGATCGGCAACATCGCGAGCGCGCTGCCTCAGGC
>NZ_JBFULZ010000380.1:0-872 GCF_054049635.1 Cellulomonas sp. P5_C6
GGATCCCGTCGTGTTCCGGCGTGAGTTACTCGGCAAGGCGCCGCGGATGCTGGCGGCCCTCAATCTCGCTGCGGAGAAGGCCAATTGGGGGCAGCCGCTGCCAGCGCGCGTCGGACGCGGCGTGAGTATCCAGCCCACCTTCGATACCTCGATCGCGACTGTGGTCGAAGCGGAGATCGATTCGCAGGGTGAAATTCGTCTGCGTCAGGTCAACGTGGCGGTCGACTGCGGCATCGCCGTCAATCCCGATACGATTGTTGCGCAACTCGAAGGCGGCATCGTGTTCGGCCTCACCGCCGCGCTCTATGGCGACATCACCATCGAGAAGGGACGCGTGCAGCAGTCCAATTTCCACGACTATCGCATGCTTCGGATCGACCAGATGCCGAAAATCAATGTCCATCTCATCAAGAGCGGTGAAGCGCCCGGCGGTATAGGCGAGTGCGGCGTGATCGGCGGCCCGCCGGCACTGCGCAATGCGATCTATGCCGCGAGTGGCGTTGCGCTGCGGAGGATGCCGGTCGACCGTGATGCGATCGCCGAAAGGAAGAAGTCATGACGCCCGCCGCACGTCGCATTCTAGGCAGCGTCATCCTGATCGGTGTTGTCGGCGCCGCCGGCGCTGCGCTCTATGTACGCGGCCCCGGACCGATGGCCTTCTCGGTCGGGCCGAAGGTGGCGCTGGCCGACTACAAGGGCCCCAATCCCACCGGCGTTCCCGCCAACATGACCAACGCCAGCCCGATCGAGCGCGGTGAATATCTCGCGCGTGCGGCGGATTGCATGGTCTGCCACACTGCACCCGGCGGAAAGGAATATGCCGGCGGCTTCGCGTTCAAACTGCCGTTCGGCACGCTTTACTCGACCAACAT
>NZ_JBFULZ010000381.1:0-866 GCF_054049635.1 Cellulomonas sp. P5_C6
GTGCTGCGTGGTCCGGGGCCGCCGGCTTGTGGGCGCCGGACGTGGTGCGCGTGGGTGCCGAGTGGCGCATGTACTGGTCGGCGTCGACGTTCGGCTCGCGCACGTCCGCCATCGGCCTCGCGGTCGCTCCGCACCCGACCGGCCCGTGGGAGGACCGCGGGCTCGTGGTGACCAGCCTGCACGACGTCGACGGGCCGAACGCGATCGACGCGAACGCGGTGGTCGACGCCGACGGCCGGCACTGGCTGGTCTACGGCTCGTTCTTCGGCGGCATCCACGCGCTCGAGCTCGACCCGGCGACGGGCCTGGCGGTGGGCGACGCCCCCGGGATCCTGCTCGCCCGCCGCCCGCGCAGCGTCGAGGGCGCGGTCGAGGGTGCGTTCGTGCTGCCGCGGCCCGGCGGCGGCTACGCGCTGGTGCTCTCCTACGACTCCCTCTTCTCGACGTACCACGTGCGCGTGGGAGTCTCGGAGTCGCTGACCGGCCCCTACGTGGACCGCACCGGGCGCGGCCTCACGGAGCTCGACGGCGACCCGGCCCTCGTCGGCACCCTCGTGCTGGCCGGCCACGCGCTGGCCGGCGGGCGCGCCTGGCTGGCCCCGGGGCACGCCTCGGTGCTCGTCGACGGCGACCGCCAGCTGCTGGTCCACCACGTCCGGGACGCCGACGACCCCACGCAGCACGAGGTGCAGGTGCGCCGGCTCGTCTGGACCGCCGACGGCTGGCCCGTGGTCTCGCCGCAGCCCTGGGCGGGCGACGCGGAGCCCGACGACGACCGTCCGACGGACCCCGCGGCGCTGGCCGGGACGTGGGAGCTGGTGACGTTCGACCAGGCCACGGCCGGCAGCGTCACCACGTCCCGGACC
>NZ_JBFULZ010000382.1:0-852 GCF_054049635.1 Cellulomonas sp. P5_C6
GCGTCATCCTACTGACGTCTCGGTCTCGCCCTCGGGCGGGACCGGAACCTGGACGTCCGGCACGGGACGACCGCCGGGGGCCGCGGGGAGGTGGTCGGCCGCGTCGCCGGCGACAGCCGGGTGACCGGTGGCGATGCGCGCCTTCTGCGTGGCCGCGTACACGTCCACGTACTCCTGGCCCGACAGGCTCATCACGGCGTACATGATCTCGTCGGTGACCGAGCGCAGGATGAACCGGTCGTTCTCCATGCCCTGGTAGCGGCTGAAGTCGAGCGGCTCGCCGATGACGACCCCGATGCGCATGACCTTGGGGATCCGCCGACCGGGAGGCTGGGCCTCGTCGGTGCCCACCATGGCCACGGGGATGACGGGGGCACCGGACTCGAGCGCGAGCCGCGCGATACCCGTCTTGCCGCGGTAGAGCCGCCCGTCGGGGCTGCGCGTGCCCTCGGGGTAGATGCCGAACAGGTCGCCGTCCGCCAGCCGACGCAGGCCGGTCCGCAGCGCGGCCTCGCTCGCCTTGCCGCCCCCGCGGTCGACCGGGATGGTGCCGACTCCCCGCATGAAGCCCGCGGTCAGTCGGCCCTTGACGCCCGAGCCGGTGAAGTACTCCTGCTTGCCGATGAACACCAGCTCGCGGTCCAGCACCAGCGGCAGGAAGAACGAGTCGATCACCGCGAGGTGGTTGCTCGCCAGGATGGCAGCGCCCTCCTCGGGCACGTTCTCGGCCCCGCRCACCCACGGCCGGTAGACCAGGTGCAGCAGCGGACCCACGAAGACCCGCTTCATCAACCAGTAGAACAACGGTTCACCTCTCGACCCGACACACGGACTGTCCGTCCACCCGAGCCC
>NZ_JBFULZ010000383.1:0-828 GCF_054049635.1 Cellulomonas sp. P5_C6
ACCCACGGTCGCGCCACCCTGAGCACCGGGGCTGGGGTCGTCATCACCGCCCGGGCGATCTGCACGGGCTCCAGCGACCGTGACCCGCGGCGCAACCACGCGCGCCCGGGCGTCGCCGGGTCGATCAGCGCGGCGTCGGGCGCGTCGAGGACGTCCGTGGAGTCCGCGGGGTCGGTGACGCGCAGGGCGACCCGGACGGCGACGTTCGCGCGCAGGTCGGCGCCGACCGCGCCCGCGGGCCGCTGCGTGGCCAGGACGAGGTGGATGCCGAGCGCGCGGCCCTGGGCGGCGATGCGGGTCAGCGCGGCGGAGGAATCGGGGAGGTCCTCGGTCAGCGCCCGGAGCTCGTCCACCACGACGAGCAGCCGAGGCGGCGTGCCGGGGTCCGCGGGGTCGAGCTCGAGCAGGTCCCGGACCCCGGCTGCGGCGAGCAGGGTCTCTCGTCGGCGGAGCTCGGCGCGCAGCGCGGCCAGGATCCGTCGGGCGTGCGCCGCGTCGAGGTCGGTCACGTGCTCCAGGACGTGCGGCAGCCCTGCCACCGGCCCGAGCCCTGTGCCGCCCTTGAAGTCGACCAGCAGGATCGCCAGGCGGTCCGGCGGGTGCGTCAGCGCGAGGCTCAGGACGAGCGTGGTGAGCAGCTCGGACTTGCCGGCGCCGGTGGTCCCCGCGACCAGCACGTGCGGCCCGTCCGCGACGAGGTCCACGGCGACGGTGCGGCCGCCCGCGCCGATGCCGAGCGCCGCGACGAGACCCGGGGGTGGTGGCTCCGCCCACGCGTCGGCGAGCCGGTCCGGGCCGGGGATCGCGTCGAGCGCGCCGAGCGACGCC
>NZ_JBFULZ010000384.1:0-795 GCF_054049635.1 Cellulomonas sp. P5_C6
GGAGGGTACCGACAACGCCGGCCTCTCCAAGTCGAAGTCGGCCGGGCCGGCTACGTCGCGGCGGACTTCCCCCTGAGTGACGCGGCGACCACCACCATCGACTTCACCTCGCACTCCGGCGTCCGGCCGAGCGTGCAGCTCGTTGTCGACCGGGACGGCAACGGCACGCCGGACGGCATCCTCGTCTACGAGCCCTGGGCCTACGGCGCGGGCAGCTGGTGGACGAACGCCGGCGGGTTCGGCGTCGCGTCCGACATGGGTTACGCCTCGTTCGGCACGATCGACGCGTTCGTCGCGGCCAACCCCGACGCCAAGGTCATCGGCGTCGGCTACTCGCTGGGCTCCGGCGTGATCGGTGACGCGGTCATCGAACGCATCGTCGTCGGCGGCGCGACCTACACCTTCGGCCTGGCGCCCGCAGCCGTCGTGACGCCGCCCAAGGTGATCACGGTCCACTCGACCGACAAGAACGGTGCCGGCTGGGGCTTCGGGGAGTCGCGCGTGTTCGGCCACCACGAGTACGTCGACAACGGTCTGCACGTGTGGACCGAGGAGGGTACCGACAACGCCGGCCTCTCCAAGTCGAAGTCGGCCGGCTACGTCGCGGCGGACTTCCCCCTGAGTGACGCGGCGACCACCACCATCGACTTCACCTCGCACTCCGGCGTCCGGCCGAGCGTGCAGCTCGTTGTCGACCGGGACGGCAACGGCACGCCGGACGGCATCCTCGTCTACGAGCCCTGGGCCTACGGCGCGGGCAGCTGGTGGACGAACGCCGGCGGGTTCGGCGTCGCG
>NZ_JBFULZ010000385.1:0-761 GCF_054049635.1 Cellulomonas sp. P5_C6
GCCGCCGCACCGGTTGCGGCCCCGCCTGCCGCTGCAGCACCGGCCGCCGCGCCGGCGCCGCCGCCGCCGGTCGACACCGTGACCAAGGCGTCCGGATGAACGCCCGGACGCGGCCGACGGAGGCGGGGGCCACCGTGCTGAGCCGATCCTTCCGCGCGATGGCGAGCGAGGTCGAGCTGCGGGTCGTGGACCCCGGACCGGACGCGGACGCGCAGCTCGACCGGGCCGAGCGAGAGATCCGCGAGGTCGAGCGCCACTGCAGCCGGTTCGACCCGACGAGCGCGCTCTCGCTGGCGAACGCCGCTCCTGCGTCGTGGCACCTGGTGCCCGACGTGCTCGCCGACGTGATCCTCGAGGCCGAGCGCGCCCACCGCGAGACCGACGGCCGCTTCGACCCCCGGGTCCTCGACACCCTGCTCGCGTGGGGGTACGACCGGTCGCTGCCCTTCATCGACGGCGGGGTGACGACCACCCGTCCGGCGTCCACGTCGGCGCGTCCGGCGGCCCTCGTGGAGCCGTGGCAGCCCGTCCTGCGACAGCGGGAGACCACGGCGCTGAACCTCGGCGGGCGGGCGGTCGACCTCGGCGGCATCGGCAAGGGCCTGGCGGTCCGGTGGGCGGCCACCGAGCTCGCCGGTTCCGGTGCGTCGTGGCTGGTGGACGCGGGCGGCGACGAGTACCTCGGCGGCGCGGGCCCGATCGGCACCGGGTGGCGGGTCGGCGTCGAGGACCCCCTGGGCGGGATCTCCCCCGTGCTCGTG
>NZ_JBFULZ010000386.1:0-739 GCF_054049635.1 Cellulomonas sp. P5_C6
GGCCAGCACCTCGCGCGCGGCCAGCGGGCGGCCGACCAGCGGTGCCACCTGCATCGCCAGCCGGGCGTCGGCCAGCAGGTGCCCGGCGTCGTTGCTCCCGCCCCCGCTGGTGCCCAGCCCGACCGGCACGCCGGCGTCGAGCAGCGCCGCCACGGGGGCGATGCCCCAGCCCATCGGCAGGTCGCAGCCGGGCGCGTGGGTGGCGGTCGCGCCGCTCGCGGACACGCGCGCGAGCTCGTCGTCGGTGATGCCGCACAGGTGCGCGAGTGTCACGTCCGGCGCCAGCCAGCCCCACTCGTCGAGCAGGTCGAGCGGGCGGCGGCCGTAGCGCTGCTCCGCCGCGACGACGTCGACCTGCTCGTTCGCCTGCGTGCGGCGGCGCAGTCCGTGCCGGGCCGCCACCTCGCCCAGCAGCCGGAACGTCTCCGGCCCGTCGCTGTGCACCCCGGCCGGCCCGACGGCCAGCTGGAGCAGGGGGCTCTGCCGCAGGGCGCCGACGATCGCCTCCGCGGACAGGGCCGCGCGCTCGGGGTC
This sequence comes from Cellulomonas sp. P5_C6, assembly GCF_054049635.1. Classification (NCBI taxonomy): domain Bacteria; kingdom Bacillati; phylum Actinomycetota; class Actinomycetes; order Micrococcales; family Cellulomonadaceae; genus Cellulomonas; species Cellulomonas sp. P5_C6. The sequence goes on from NZ_JBFULZ010000386.1 coordinate 535, forward strand.
GTCGMGGGCGCTCCCACGGACCAGCACCAGCCGGGCGCCGAGCCGTGCCGCCGCGTCCACCGTCCCGCGGGCGACCTCGACCGAGGCGGCGACGTCGTCGGGCCAGGTGAGGTGGTGGTCGGCGACCGTCGTGACGCCGCTCAGCAGCGCCTCGGCCAGCCCCGCCGCGGCGGCCGCCCCGGCGAGCTCTCCGTCCACGCCGGCC
>NZ_JBFULZ010000387.1:0-736 GCF_054049635.1 Cellulomonas sp. P5_C6
GTTCACACCGTCCATTCGTATAGAGAGCGACAGGATCGACTCGATCGCATTGTCAGTGCGCAGTTCGATCGCAATCGTCGGTTGCAGACGATCAAGGATCGTCTGAAGGGCAACGATGCCGCGACGATTCGGCAGCTGGGCTTTCAGCAGGAGCAATTTGAGCTTGCAATTTCGAGGTTCGAAGGCAGCCTGAGGGATCTGGATGCCGAGGACGCAGAGGTCAAATCCGTTCAGAGCAAGTTGGCGGCAACTATTGGCCGATTGACATCGGCTCAGCCCGCTCTTGCTGCCGAAGCATTTTTCTTCAGCTATGTCCATGAACTTTTTCAAATGACGATTCATCGATATAGGGAGCGCACGCGCGCGGAGGTGGAACGGACCGCTACCGATATGTTCCACCGGTTGATCCGGGATCCGGAAGGTTACGGTGGTGTGCAGATTGGTCGTGATTACCGCGTCGATCTGGTCGGCAGCCGGGGACCGGCAATGAAGACGAGCGAGGGTGGCCGTCAGCTTATTGCGCTCTCGTTGATCGGCGCGCTAAAGCTGGCCGCGGTGCGTGGCGGGCCGGTCGTCCTGGACAGCCCGCTGGCACGATTGGATATGACGCATCGTGAGAATGTCCTGCAACAGTGGGTTCCGGCACTTGGCAATCAGGCGATTTTGCTTGTCCACAATGGCGAGTTGACCGTGCAACAGAGCCAGTCGATTATGGGAAATGCGATCGGCCATGCGT
>NZ_JBFULZ010000388.1:0-733 GCF_054049635.1 Cellulomonas sp. P5_C6
ACATTGGGGAGCGCGTTTGCCAATGCCGATGCCGGCTGCTCCGGCGTAGCCACCGGTGTCGCTGGATTCGCCTGCGCTGGCGTTGTGCTCTGGGTCGGACTCGCTGTGGCGAGCGTCGTCGCCCATGCCTGGCGCAACACGATCAACGCCGCTTTCATGTCGGGCAGCCCGCCTTGCGGCAGCGATCCCTTGGCCAGCGACGATTCCAGAAACAGGCCGGAATTCTGGAACGCCGATTTGACTTCCTCGCCGGTGAGCTGGGCATCGAGCGGCGGACGTTGCGCCAGCACCTGTGCGACCGCTTGCTGCAATTGCGGCGGCAGCCCCTGCAGCGAGGTCGCAGCGCCGAGATTGGCAAACAACGTCGCCAGACTCGCCTGCTGCGTCACGGCACTTTGCGTGGCGGTAGAGACCGCCTGTGCTTCCAGCGACGTCAGCTGGATCTTGGAGGTCGCGATGGCATTGGCGAGATTGATTGGCAGGTCTGGCGCAAGCGTCACATTGCCGGAGGACGCGCCACCCGCCTGCCCTGCACCTGTGTTTTGCGGCGTGACGACGGCAAGCTGGACATTGCCGTTGTCCGTCTTCGACACTGTGAATTGCAGCACCTGCCCGGCCTGCAACGGCACCTGCGATTGCACGTCGATCGTGCTGTGCCCGATGGCGATACGAACCTGATTGTCTGGCGAGACCGACAGCACGCGGCCGGCAATCACGCTGCCGGGCTGAAACG
>NZ_JBFULZ010000389.1:0-724 GCF_054049635.1 Cellulomonas sp. P5_C6
CCCTAGCGGAATCGAACCGCTCTCTCCACCGTGAAAGGGTGGCGTCCTAACCGATAGACGAAGGGAGCAAAAAACCCCGGCCGATCCAGCGGCCCGAAATCAGGCCAAGGATACCGCGGTTCTGCACGGCTATTTCTAAAATCGCCGCAACATCAAAGCTTTAGGGCTGATCTATCGCGGGCGGCACCGACCGAAAGCAAATCAGTTTGGTGCCAGCGGCCGAACGTATAGTGACGTTTGTTCGGGTCGGCAAGTGGGCGGTGAGGGATCAGGTGGATGATCCCCATGCGCGGCGCACGGACCTCGTGCACAGGACATTTCGAACTCTTCTGCACCTCTCAACGGTTCTTAAAGCATGCGGGCTTAAGGCTCTCTCCGGGGGCGTGGAGTGATGCGATGGCAGTGACGAAAAAACGCGACACACGCCGGTCCGTGCACCAGGCCGGATGGATCACGCTGGACGGTGGATTCGCGGCCCGGCAATGCAATGTGCTGGATCTCTCGACCTCCGGCGCGAAAGTCGTCGTCGACGATCCCACGTCGGTCCCCAACAAGATGAAGCTGGCTTTCTCGCGCGACGCGCGCACCGGGCGTACGTGTGAAGTGGTCTGGCGCCGCGGCAAGACGCTGGGCGTTCGCTTTATCGCGTAGGGCTCCACGATCGTGCGCCCCGATATCGTCATTCCTGTAATGATGGGCTGCGCGCTGCTGTGGTGGATCAGCC
>NZ_JBFULZ010000390.1:0-719 GCF_054049635.1 Cellulomonas sp. P5_C6
CAGCACGTCGGCCACGATCGCCCCCGGAGGCGACCGCCCGATCGCCGACGGACTGGCCGGCTCGGCGTGAACGGGCCCGACCGCGCCCGCAGCGGTGCGCAGGAGCTGATCCTCGTCCGCCACGGCGAGAGCGTGGGCAACGTCGCAGCGACCGTCGCCGAGAGGGCAGGACGCGAGGAGCTCGAGCTCGAGACACGCGACGCGGACACCCCTCTGTCGTCGCTCGGCGAGCAGCAGGCAGCCGCACTCGGGGCATGGCTCGTCGAGCAGGGCGCGCAGGACGGTCCCGAGGTGGTCTGGTGCTCGCCGTACGTGCGTGCCGTGCAGACCGCGACGATCGCGCTGCGTGCTGCTGGCGCCGAGCTGTCCGTGCGCGTGGACGAGCGACTGCGCGACCGCGAGCTGGGCATCCTCGACCGGCTCACCACCACGGGTGTCGACGCCCGGTTCCCGGCGGAGAGCGCGCGTCGACGGCACCTCGGCAAGTTCTACTACCGGCCTCCGGGCGGGGAGTCCTGGGCCGACCTCGTGCTCCGGGTACGGGCTTTCCTTGCGGACCTCGACCGGGTCGAGGACGGGCGCCGCGTGCTCGTCGTCGCGCACGACGCGGTGATCATGTCCGTCCGCTACGTGTGCGAGAGCCTGTCGGAGCGGGAGGTGCTCGACCTCGCCCGCCATGCCCCGGTGCGCAACGCCGCCGTCACCCGCCTGGTCCGCAG
>NZ_JBFULZ010000391.1:0-678 GCF_054049635.1 Cellulomonas sp. P5_C6
GCACCGACCGACGCGGCAACCGCGCCGCCGGCGGACGCAGCCACGCCGACCCCCTCCGAGGGTGCCGCCGAGGCGCCGGCCACCGCGGCCGACCCGACGGGTTCCGACCTGTGGGTCGCCGAGGTCAGCGGCACCGGCTCCGCGCAGCTCGTGTGGCCCGCGCAGGAGGGCCGCTGGAGCCTGCTCGCGGTCAGCACTGGAACCTCCGCGCCGACCCTCTCGCTGGCGTGGCCCCGCGTCGTCACGACGCCGTGGCTCTGGCCCTGCGTCGTCGTCGGCGCCCTGCTCGTGCTGCTCGCGGGCTGGCTCCTCCTGCGCGACGTCCGCCGTCGCCGGGCCGGGCTCGACGAGCCGGTCTGGCACCCCGTCACGACCGGCACCATCCCGGCCGTCACCGCCGGGGTCGCCGTGGGAGACGTCGACGACATCCCGGTCCTGACCCGTCGCCAGCTCCGGGAGGCGGCGCAGGCCCGCGCCGCACGACCCCGCACGGGCTCCATCCCGAAGGTCCCCACCACCACGGGATCCGTTCCCGCGACGACGCCGACCGGCGGCGAGGTTCCGGCCGTCACGCCGGCCGTCGTGGCCACGAGCCGCCGCGACCTGCGGCCGCCCACGGGGTCCGTGCCGGCGGTACCCCCTGCCGCGGCGCCCGCAGCTGCTGTCGCCGCATCCGAC
>NZ_JBFULZ010000392.1:0-666 GCF_054049635.1 Cellulomonas sp. P5_C6
GCCCGGTCTATGTCGTGTTCCCGCAGATGGGCGATCTCGCTGCGGTTACGGCCTTCGCCATCGTCATCCTTGGCGGCCTCGGCAATATCACCGGCGCTGTCATCGGCGGCTTTAGTCTCGCTTTGGCGGAAGAGCTCGGCGCCGGCTACGTCTCGTCGGGCTATCGCGATGCGATGGGCTTCCTGATCATCATCATGGTGCTGATCTTCAAACCGACAGGATTGTTCGCACGGGCGGAGCGCGTCGGATGAAGCAGATCGTCACGCTCCTTTGTCTCGCCTTCTTCGCTTCCGTGCCGATGTGGCTGACGGATCCGTATCTGCTCAATGCGCTGATCACGACCGGTATTTTCATCATCGGCGCCATGAGTCTGAATCTGCTGCTCGGCTTCACCGGGCAGCTCAGCCTTGGCCATATCGCCTTCTTCGGTATCGGCGCCTATGTCAGCGCGCTCATATCGCTGGGATTCGATGTGCCGATCTACGGTGATTTCCATATCGTCCACGTGCCGTGGCCGCCGATTGCAGGCTTCTTTCTGGCGATCGTCATCTCGGGCTTCTGTGGCTATCTGGTCGGACGCCTGTCGTTCAGCGTGCGCGGCGCCTATTTCGTGATCGTCACGATCTCGTTCGCCGAAGTTGTCAGGCTGGTGGCGCTGAACTGGGT
>NZ_JBFULZ010000393.1:0-661 GCF_054049635.1 Cellulomonas sp. P5_C6
GAGGTGCGCCCGCAGCTGCGCGACGAGCCCCCGCAGGTCGAGCGGCGCCGGGACGCTGGTCCGGCGGGGGTCGACCTCGTCGTCCGCCGGGTCGACCAGCTCGAGGAACGGCGACGGCTGGTGGTCCGCGTCGTCCACCGCGGTCACCAGCAGCGTGCGGCGGGCGCGGGAGCACGCGACCACGAACGACCGCAGCTCGTCGGCCAGCACGGCCTCGCGGGCCGCGGCGCCGTCGGACGCTCCCGACCCGGCGCGGCCGGCGACCACGTCGACGAGCGCCTGCGCGCCCAGCAGCGAGTCCCGCAGGCGCAGGTCGGGCCACGTGCCCTCCTGCACCCCGGCCACGACGACGACGTCCCACTCGCGCCCTGCCGCACCCGCGGGCGTCAGCACCTGGACGGAGGCCCGGCGGGCGCGCGCCGCGAGCGAGTCCGAGGGCAGGTCCTGCGCCTGCAGCCAGTCCACGAACGCCCCGGGCGTCGAGCGCGGCATCCGGTCCACGAACGTCTCGGCCGCGCGGAACAGGGCCAGGACCGCATCCAGGTCACGGTCCGCGCGCTCGCCCGCCGCCCCGCCCGCGAGCGCCGACCGGCGCCACGGCTCGGCCTGCTCGGCCGCGTGCCACAGGGCCCACAGAACCGTATGCGCGTCGGCGCCGACC
>NZ_JBFULZ010000394.1:0-646 GCF_054049635.1 Cellulomonas sp. P5_C6
CCGCGCCTACCCCACCGCACCCGGCAACCCGCCCGACGTGTCCACCATCAACCTGGTCCCCGGCCGCGACGACGCCAACCTCGCCCTGGTCAAGCTCGGCACCGGCGGCACGGTCTCCTTCTTCACCCCCGTGGGCACCACCGACCTCGTCGTGGACGTCAGCGGATACTTCCGACGCTGAGCCGGCCGGCTCAAGAGAATGCGAGCACCGGCCGATACCACGTGATTGGACACGCGTCCGGATCACCTACGATTCCCAGGCCGACGTGACCCCGGGCAACCGTCCGAGGGCACGGCCGACGCGCGTCACGACCTGACGCCCAGAGGGATCCGAGGACTGCATGTACCGCCGCATCGTCACGACCGCGACGGCCCTCGGCCTCGGTCTCGTCCTCGCAGCCGCCGGGCCCTCACCCGCGGTCGGCGCGTCCGCGACGGCCGAGGCCCCGGACCCGACCTCGACCGACCGCCCTCATGACCGCGGGACCGTCCCCGCGGCGAAGCTCCCCGCGAACGACAACGCGACACCCGCGGCCGACCACGTGCTCGTGAAGTTCGCCCCGAGCACGTCCGGCACGCAGCAGCGGTCGGCGTTGGAGGCCGTCGGGGGGAGCCGCGACGGCTCGGTCCCCGGCACGCCGTACGT
>NZ_JBFULZ010000395.1:0-636 GCF_054049635.1 Cellulomonas sp. P5_C6
GGCCCCCGTCCGCCCGGAGCGTGCCGAGCGCCGGGAGCCCGACGGCCTCCGACAGCTCCGCCGCGCCGAGCCCGCCGGGCGCCGGACCGCGCACCACCAGCCACGTCGGGACCCCGACCAGCCGCGGTCGCATCGCGAGGATGCCGGCGACCGTGCGCAGGTCCCGCGGCGCGACGACGAGCACGGCGTCGCACACGGGCGCGACCGACTCCCCGGCCACGACGGAGGCCCGGTCGAGGTCGAGCACGAGCGCACCGACCGACCCCGTCAACGCGTGCAGGACGTCGGCCACAACCCCCGGCTCGGGTGCTCCCGGCCGCTCCCGGTCGGCGCTGAGCACCGCGCAGGCCCCCCACCGCGGCAGCAGCGCGAGGACGTCGGCCCCGGCCACCTCCCCGCGCGCGTCCGCGAGGTCGGGCCAACGCACCCCGTCGGCGGACTCGAGCCCCAGCAGCACGTCGATCCCGCCGGACGCGCGGTCCAGGTCCACCAGCGCGGTCGCGGTGCGGCGCGCGAGCTGCCGGGCGAGGGCCGCCGCCAGCGTCGACGCGCCGGCACCACCGCGACCGGCCACCACACCGACAGTCTCWTATACACATCTGACGCTGCCGACGAGGTCATAAGTGTAGATCKCGG
>NZ_JBFULZ010000396.1:0-602 GCF_054049635.1 Cellulomonas sp. P5_C6
GACATAACCCTCCGCATCCACGCGGCCGATATCGCCGGAGCGCCAGTAGCCGCCGACGAAGCCGGTGCGAGTCGCATCCGGATTGTCCCAATAGCCCGGCACGACCATCGGACCGGCAATCAGCAATTCGCCGTCCTGACCGGCCGGCACCTCGCGGCCGTCGTCATCGGCGACCACGATATGCGCGCCGGTTACGGGGCGCCCAACCGAATTGATTTTGCTGACGGGCGAGCCGGGCGGAAACATCGTCGCGGGTGATGAAGTCTCAGTCGAACCATAGGCATTACAGAGATTAAGCTTCGGCAGCACCTCAGCGAGGCGCGTGATGGTCGCTTCGGGCATCGGCGCGCCGCCGAAGCCGGCGATGCGCCATGAAGACAGATCGTGACGATTGAAATCCGGCTGCAGCAGGCAGAGATTATACATTGCCGGCACCATCAGCGTGTAGGTCATGCGCTCTCGCGCGGCGACGGCGAGAAACTCCGGCGCCTTGAAGGCTGGCAGGATCACGGTGGTGCCGGCGACATTGATGGTCGCAAGGATCAATGCCACAAGCCCGGTGACATGCGATGCTGGCACCGCCAGCATCGTGACGTCACCGT
>NZ_JBFULZ010000397.1:0-594 GCF_054049635.1 Cellulomonas sp. P5_C6
TAGTCGACGCGGGCCGGTGGCGGCCCGGCGGCCGCCGCCGGCTCGGAACCCACGGGCGCCGTCGGGAGCAACCGCGAGAAGAACAGCGCGAGAGCGGCGACGAACGCCAGCGCCGCCAGGCTCGCGCGCAGGGCGTCGATCCGGGCGGACTCGTTCTCGTCGACGATCGCGGTCGCCTCGGCGCTCGGCACGCCCGCGTCGGCGAGCGCAGTCTCCAGCTGGGCGTCCGAGACGAACGGCACGCCGCCGGCGAGCTCCACCTGCGCGCTCGCCGCGACCTCCTCGCTGACCTGCGGGTTGTCGCCCAGCCCGAGGAGCAGGGTGGACGTGAGGGTCGCGATGAGGATCGACCCGGCGACGGCCGTGCCCAGCGACGCACCGAGGTTGGTCATCGTGTTCTGCACGCCGCCGACGTCCCCGGTCTCCTCGTCGGGGACCGCCGAGACGGTCACCGCGCCGAGCTGCGACGCGAGCGCGCCCACCCCGAAGCCGGCGAGCAGCAGCGGCACCGCCACGATCTCGGCGCCGGCACCCACCTCGAGCGCGCCGATGAGGACCACGATGCCGACCAGCATCGACAGGACGCCCCAGCGC
>NZ_JBFULZ010000398.1:0-584 GCF_054049635.1 Cellulomonas sp. P5_C6
AGGCGCCGGAGACCAAAGTGGTCGATCTCTCTGCCGACTTCCGGCTCGAGGACGCTGCTGCCTATGCCAAGTGGTACGGCCACGAGCATCATGCGCTGGAGCTGCAGAAGGAAGCCGTCTACGGCCTCGTCGAGCTTTATCGGCGTGACATCAAAAAGGCGCGGCTCATCGCCAATCCCGGCTGCTACACATCATGCGCGATCCTGCCGCTGGTGCCGCTGCTGAAGGCGCGCGCCATCGAGACCGATGAGATCGTGATCGACGCCAAGTCCGGCATGACCGGAGCAGGGCGTTCCGCCAAGGAAGAGATGCTGTTCTCCGAAGTGTCCGAAGGCTTCAACGCCTATGGTGTCGGCCATCACCGGCACATGGCAGAACTCGATCAGGAGTTCTCCAAGGCTGCCGGCAAGGAGGTGGTCGTGAGCTTCACGCCGCATCTGCTGCCGCAGAACCGCGGCATTCTCTCGACCATCTATGTGCGGGGGCGGCGCGGCAAGACGGCGCAGGATCTCCACGAGGTGCTTGTGAAGCAGTATGAGAAGGAGCCGTTCGTACACATCCTGCCATTTGGCAAGACGCCGCAT
>NZ_JBFULZ010000399.1:0-581 GCF_054049635.1 Cellulomonas sp. P5_C6
GAAGAGATCTACGGCCGTTTCGATGACATCGGCGAAGCATCCACCGCCAAGGTAGCGGACTGCGTAACGGCGCAGTACCGGCGGTTGATCGAGGTCTCGCCCTTCGCCGCTCTGGCGACCACCGGCCCGGAGGGGCTGGATTGCTCACCGCGCGGCGACAAACCGGGCTTCGTCCGGATCCATGACGAGCGCACTTTGATGATGCCGGACCGCCGCGGCAACAATCGCGTGGACTCCCTGCGCAACATCGTGCGCGATCCCAACATCGCGCTGCTGTTCCTGATCCCCGGCGCCGGCACCACGCTCCGCATCAACGGGACGGCGCATCTCTCAACGGATCCGGACCTGCTGGCGTCCTTCGCCGTGGAGGAGAAGGCACCACGCACGGTGATCGTGATGACGGTCGGGGAGATCTATTTCCAGTGCGCCCGCGCCATCGTGCGGTCCGATCTCTGGAACCCTGACAAACGCGTCGACCCGAAGACCCTGCCGACGCCCGGCGAGATCCTGGCAGAGATGAGCGAGCGCCGGGTCGGCGGTCCGGAATATGACCGGCAATGGCCGGAAAGGGCGCGCCAGAC
>NZ_JBFULZ010000400.1:0-576 GCF_054049635.1 Cellulomonas sp. P5_C6
CATGATGAAAACTAGCATGACAGAAATTCCCGTGTGTCCTCGKGAGCGTTTTTCCTCCTATAAGACTTTGTCCAGGCTTGTCCCTTGCTACAAAAGGGATTGKGCCACTTTGCTGCACCGTTTYTACTTTTRTTACTTGTTKCTTGCTACGAATCATCTCACCACACAATYACTTGTTACCGAYAATTTCAGTGCTTGCAGATWTTACCTTGCTGAAAACCACTTGTCARATCCTTCYGCTCCTCGTTGGGTTYGACACTCTTACTTATCGAAAGGACTACGATWGATCCCCTATACTTGTGGGTCATCAAGACTMTTTTCTGGCRCCRTTGCCGGGGAGTGAAGCRCCTTTGGTAAGTGGAAYTTGGTAAGGAAACATTYATATAGTGTGCTGAAATTTRTTGTCACTTGTCACTATGGAWACTAATCCTTTGAGGRGCTTGTTCGGGGTATCTTCACCTCGAACGRAAGCACAARGAGTTTCTCCTCAACCTGCTGCACCTACTGAAAATATTTGCTATGAATTTCCTTCGGGTATGCTTGAGAAACTGCTGGCTAATCCTTTTACAAGAGATG
>NZ_JBFULZ010000401.1:0-574 GCF_054049635.1 Cellulomonas sp. P5_C6
GGTCTACGTCGGGCTGGCCGGGAGCCCGAGCCTCATCGACACCCGCGTCCTGGCGCTGGCGGACGTGACCGCCGTCGGCGTCCTCAGCGCCTCCCCGGGCCTCGCCGGAACCATCGAGGCCTACGCCGGCGGCGCCGCCGACCCGCGACCTCTCGTCGCCGCGACCGTCGGCCTGGAGCAGGTGGGGGCGGTGCTTGCGGGAGAACGCCCCGCAGGCGCCGGTGACGGCCCGAAGATCCACGTCGACCCGCGAATCTGAAGGGAGCTGAGATGAGCGAGTTTCACGGGCTGGTGGCGATCGTGACCGGGGGTGCCAGCGGCATCGGCGCGGCGACGGCCGCCTTGCTGGTCGAGCGCGGCGCCCGGGTGGCGGTCCTGGACCGATCGATCGCCGGGGTCCCCGACTCCGTGCTGGGTGTCGTCTGCGACATCACCGACCCCGCGCAGTGCGACGCCGCCGTCGCTCAGGTCGTCGAGCACTTCGGCGCCCTCGACATCGTGGTCAACAACGCAGGGATCGGCGCCGTCGGCGACATCGCGGCCAACTCGGACGAGGAGTGGCACAGGGTCCTGG
>NZ_JBFULZ010000402.1:0-546 GCF_054049635.1 Cellulomonas sp. P5_C6
GGCGGCCGACCTCGCGCGCCTGCCGGACGGGCTCGCGCTGTCGGTCCGCCAGTTCCTCGGCCGGGCCACGAAGCTGCACCCGGCCTCMCGCGTRCAGCTGGGCTCGCAGCTSACSRCSGAGGTGCAGCGCTACGTCAACCCGCTGCCGCCSSTGGGCACCCAYCCCGAGGCGTTCCTSGCCGCSGTGCTCGCCGAGCGGCGGGACCGCGAGCTCGCCGCGCGGCTGCGCGCCGGAGCGCGGGACGCCGCGGAGTCGTCGCTGCTGCAGCGGCTCCCCCACGGCGTCCCGGACCCGGTGGACTAGGTGTACTGACCCGGAGCGTTGTTGACGCGGTCGATGGGGCGTTGGCCGCCGATGCCGAGGTGGGGTCGTTCCAGGTTGTAGTGCTCGAGCCAGGTCGGCAAGAGCGCGGCGCGTTCGGCGTTGCTGGTGAACACCTGGGAGTAGGCCCACTCGGCGGCCAGGGTCCGGTTCAGGCGCTCCACCTTGCCGTTCGTCCACGGGCAGTGCGGCTTGATGAACTTCAGGGTGATCGCCAGGTCGGC
>NZ_JBFULZ010000403.1:0-539 GCF_054049635.1 Cellulomonas sp. P5_C6
TCTCTCGGCCATCGCCATCCCGGTGTTCCTSAACCAGCGCAAGAAGGCGGTCGACGCGTCGATCAAGTCCGACCTGCGTACGGTCGCCCAGGAGRTCGAGACSTACTACACSGACAACCAGRMGTACCCGCTGACGGCGGACGCGGCGCAGACGGGTGGCGCGGGCACCAAGTTCGCCATCACCCTCGGCGACACGGTCTCGGTCAGCGCGAACAACGTCATCGTGTACGCGCTCGACGCGAGCGGGCAGTCCTACACGCTCCAGGGGACCAATGACAAGTCCACTGCGACCGCCGGCAAGTACTTCCTGTACGACAGCGCGCTCGGCGGACTGAACCCCAAGGTCCAGCCCTGATCCCCTGCAGTAGCGAACGGCTCGGCTAGATCCTGAACACCCAGACCTCACGAAAGAAGACGGACATGATCGCTCGCATGCAGAAGTCCATCGCGGAGAAGGACAAGGGCTTCACCCTKATCGAGCTCCTCGTCGTCATCATCATCATCGGCATTCTCTCGGCCATCGCCATCCCGGTGTTCCT
>NZ_JBFULZ010000404.1:0-536 GCF_054049635.1 Cellulomonas sp. P5_C6
GGTCATTCCCGGCGACACGCCGTGCCACGCCATCACGCCTGCTGCGGGCTTCGTCAGCACCGCAGCCGACATCGCGCGCTTCTTCGCGCAGCTTGCACCCAATGCAAAGCACAGCGTGCTGTCTGCGGCGGGCCGGCGTGAGATGACGCGGCGGCACTGGCGCAATCCGCACGCAACTATCGAGAGCTATTACGGCCTCGGCACCATGAACGGCACCACCGCCGGCTGGGACTGGTTCGGCCACAATGGCGGATTTCATGGCTATATCTCGCGCACCGCCGTGATCCCGGCCTGCGAGCTGACGATCTCGGTTTTCACCAATGCCACCGACGGCTGGGCGCCCATCTGGGTTGATGGCGCCATGCATATCCTGCGCGCATTCGCCCAGCGCGGCGCGCCGCAGAAGCGCGTCCGCGACTGGACGGGACGCATGTGGACTTCATGGAGCGCGTTTGATCTGGTGCCCATTGGAGACCGGGTGCTGGTCGCCACGCCTCAGGCGATCAATCCCTTCATGGACGTCGCCGAGATCGAGG
>NZ_JBFULZ010000405.1:0-532 GCF_054049635.1 Cellulomonas sp. P5_C6
CATCTGCTGTCGGTGCGGCCGAGGTGGTGTTCATCGCCGTCGGCACGCCATCGCGGCGCGGTGACGGCCATGCGGACCTGTCCTATGTCTATGCAGCGGCGCGCGAGATCGCGAAGGCCATCAAGAAGTTCACCGTGGTGGTCAACAAGTCGACGGTGCCGGTCGGTTCCGGCGACGAGGTCGAGCGCATCATTCGCGAGGAGAACCCGGACGCCGAATTCGCCGTGGTCTCGAATCCGGAGTTCCTGCGCGAAGGCGCTGCTATCAGAGACTTCAAACATCCCGACCGTATCGTCATCGGTTCCAGCGACCAGCGTGCCAAGGACGTCATGGCGGAAGTCTACCGGCCGCTGCATCTCAACTCGTCGCCGATCATGTATACGGATCGCCGCACGGCCGAACTGACCAAATACGCCGCTAACTCGTTCCTGGCGACCAAGGTCGCCTTCATCAACGAGATCGCCGATCTCGCGGAAAAAGTCGGTGCCAATGTGCAGGAAGTCGCGCGGGGCATCGGCCTCGACAACCGGAT
>NZ_JBFULZ010000406.1:0-529 GCF_054049635.1 Cellulomonas sp. P5_C6
GAGCCGTCAGGCACGGGAGGACGAGCACCGGCGCGTCTCCCATGTGCCGGCCGAGGTACTCGACGCTGTCCCCCACGCGCTGCTGCACGCCGGCGCGCCCGGGGTCGTCCTGGAACAGCCGCCCCGCGTACCCCGGGGCGGCGACGTAGTCGTCGACGGCCCGTCGGTACACGTCGCCCACGGCGTGCCGCAGGTCCGGGTCGGTGACGACGACCCAGTGCCAGCCCTGCCGGTTCGAGCCCGACGGCGCCTGCAGCGCGATCTCGATGCACTCGCGGACCACCTCGAGCGGGACGTCGCGCGTCAGGTCGAGGCGCTTGCGGACGGACCGGGTCGTGGTGAGCAGCTCGTCGGGGGTCAGCGGCAGCGTCGTCATGTGGACATCCTGGTCGCTCACGGCAGACTCCACCCGTGGACGACGACCCGATCGGCCGGCTGCTGGCCGACCCGCCCGACMTGCCGGTGCGRCACGGCCTGGCGGACGTCGTCGCGGCGCTCCGGGCCGGCGGCGCCGCGGTCGTGCAGGCGC
>NZ_JBFULZ010000407.1:0-528 GCF_054049635.1 Cellulomonas sp. P5_C6
CCGGGGATCGCGTCGAGCGCGCCGAGCGACGCCCGGTCGGGCATGGCGCCGGCCGCGTCGTACGTGCGCGCGACCGCGCGGGCGGCGGCCGCGGCGCGGACCTGCAGGAGCGCGTGCTCGGCGGTGACCGCGTGTCGCGAGACCTCGCGGGTCGAGCCGGTCGCGTCCCGCAGCAGCACCGACCGCGGGCCCACGTCGAGGCGGGCGCGACACCACGCGGGCACGGCGGACCCGTCGTCCGCCAGGACGAGCACGCGCTGCGACGCGGGTGCCGACGACCGCCAGCGGGCCAGCGCGGACGGGTCGCGCGGATCGTCGGCGACGACCAGGACGTCGGGCCCGGGCCCCTCGGCCGCCCAGACGCACCACAACCAGTCCTCGGGGTGCCGGGCGTGCACGGTGACGGTGGCGGCGAGCTGCGTGCCGAGGGTGCCCAGGACGACGGCCCGGGCCACGGGCAGCGCGAGCGCGCGGGGTCCGACGACGGCGAGCGAGCCGCCCGGGTCCCACGGCTGCTCGACCGTCAGG
>NZ_JBFULZ010000408.1:0-527 GCF_054049635.1 Cellulomonas sp. P5_C6
CCGTTGGCCCCGCGCCGCCGCGCAAGTTGGCCTTCCGGTGGTCCCCCTTTGATGTGAGGGGGATGAAGCGCCGAAAGGCGCAACTTTGTAGTCAGTGGCGCGTCCCGTCGGCTGCCTGCGACAGCGACCTTCGGTGCGCGCACGCCTTTCGGCGCTCCATCGCGGCTTTTCTGTTCCCGGGGCCGTGCTTCCGGGTACTGGGTACGGGCATCGTGCCCGTCATCCGGCCGGCTTTCGCCAGCCTTCACCCGCACCCGTCCAGCCGCAAGCGGCAGAGCCCCGTAGTGGGCCCGGACGGCTACCCCGGACCTCCCGAGTCCGTGCTTGCGAGGCACGTCCGCGGGCGCCGTATCCGTGTTCCACTCTCAAGACGCCCTCGAGAAGCGCCCCTCGCGAACAGGACAAATGGGGTATATAGTCTTATAGGAACAGTGTCAACAACCGGAGGTGACGTTTACAGCTAGGGGTAGATTTGAGCTATGCTTCGACCGGGGAGATTAGCAATGAGTTACAGACCGATTAGGTTA
>NZ_JBFULZ010000409.1:0-517 GCF_054049635.1 Cellulomonas sp. P5_C6
AGCGCTACCTCCCGTCGCCGAGCGCGCCCTCCCGTCGCCGAGGGCGCCCTCACGCGTCCGCTCCGGTCGCGTGCTGTCGCCGAGCGCGGCCTCCGGTCGCCCGGCGCTGCCTCCCGTCGCCCGGCGCGGTCGCGTGTCGCCGAGCGCTGCCTCCCGTCGCCCGGCGCGGTCGCGTGTCGCCGAGCGCTGCCTCCCGTCGCCGAGTGCACCCGCCCGGCGACCGCGCTCACGGACGGGCGACCGCGCTCGTCGACACGCCACCGCGATCGCCGTGCATCCGCACCCGGGCGCTCCCGGTCGCCCAGCGCGACCTCCCGTCGCCGAGCGCKACCTCCCGTCGCCGAGCGCGCCCTCCCGTCGCCGAGGGCGCCCTCACGCGTCCGCTCCGGTCGCGTGCTGTCGCCGAGCGCGACCTCCCGTCGCCCAGCGCGGCCTCTCGTCGCCCGGCGCGGTCGCGTGTCGCCGAGCGCGACCTCCCGTCGCCGAGCGCGCCCGCCCGGCGACCGCGCTCGCGGAC
>NZ_JBFULZ010000410.1:0-516 GCF_054049635.1 Cellulomonas sp. P5_C6
GATGAATGCCGCGTTCGCCGGCGATTCCAGCGAGGAGAAATAGACGCTGGAACTCAAGTGCCCGTCGATAGCCTCGTCGCCAATCTCCGCAAGCTCCGGCTCTGACAGCGTGCAGCTGGCCACCGGAATTTCATTGACTTGATCGATACCGCGCGCGCGGCAGGCCGCACGGAAAGCGCGGAAGAAGGCATAGGCGCTCGTACCGATCAGGTTGTTGAAGACGAAATCGGGACGCTGGTCGAGGATCGCCGATATCACTTGGTCGAATTCGGTATCGCMCACGGACAGGTATCGTTCCGCGACCACAGTGCCTCCACGCGCGGTCAACGCTTCGCGGAAAATGCGATTGTTCTCCCAAGCCCAGATGTAGTTGGAGCCGACGCAGAATGCGCGGGTGCCGACCCGCGAAGCGAGATAGTCGACCAGCGGCAGCACGTGCTGGTTGGGCGATGCTCCGGTGTAGATCACATTGTCCGAACTCTCGAATCCCTCATAGTGCGACGGATACCAGAGCAA
>NZ_JBFULZ010000411.1:0-513 GCF_054049635.1 Cellulomonas sp. P5_C6
GGTCCTCGCGGCCCTGCTCGCCTGGCCCGTCGGCCTGCTGGTGTGGGCCAACGGCAAGGTCCAGCACACCTCCGCCCTCAGCGGCGCGCCGAACACCCCCGGCACCACCTAGGCAAGGTCCAGCACACCTCCGCCCTCAGCGGCGCGCCGAACACCCCCGGCACCACCTACCTGCTCACGGGCTCGGACTCGCGCTGCCGCGCAGCGCGTCGTCGCGGCCCGGCACCGCCCGCCCGCACCGGCTCCCACGGCGCTGCCGCGCAGCGCGTCGTCGCGGCCCGGCACCGCCCGTCCGGCCTCGGCGCCGCCCCGCACCACGGGGACCGCCCCGACCGCGCCGCCCACGACACACCGCCGTCGCGGCCCCGTGATCGCCCTCGTCGCGGTCCTGGTCCTCGCGGCCCTGCTCGCCTGGCCCGTCGGCCTGCTGGTGTGGGCCAACGGCAAGGTCCAGCACACCTCCGCCCTCAGCGGCGCGCCGAACACCCCCGGCACCACCTACCTGCTCACGGG
>NZ_JBFULZ010000412.1:0-506 GCF_054049635.1 Cellulomonas sp. P5_C6
GACCTGGACTGTCTGCATTTACCTCGCCGCCATGCATGTCGATGTTGCGTTTGACGATCGACAGGCCGAGGCCGGTCGAACTTTCACCACCGGTCGGCTTGGCTGAAAGCCGCTGGAAACGGCCAAACAGACGGTCGAGATCTTCCGGCGACAGGCCGGGACCTTCGTCGCTGATGCTGATGCGGACATAATCGGCGTCGCCCGCGATGAGCAGCGCGATCTTGCCGCCGATGGGGCTGTATTTGATGGCGTTGCTGACGAGATTGTCGATCGCTTCGCGCATCCGGTCGGCATCGCACATGGTGAGATCGTGGTGCTCCGGCGCCGAGACGGAGAGATCCTGCTGCTTGTTCACGGCAGACGGCCGGTTCGCTTCCGCAACGTCCCGGACCAGCGTCGCCAGATCGACCGGCTCACGGCGGATGGTGATATCGAAAGCGTCCGCCATGGCATCGGAGATCAGGTGATCGACCATCGAGGTCAGTCGCTTGGTGGCGTCACGGATG